>NZ_CP028924.1:1845189-2152721 GCF_003061515.1 Colwellia sp. Arc7-D | reverse complement strand
CTTGTTATTTAAAAATCTTATTTCGTTTTGGCTAGAGCAGTATCCAGATAATTTTTATATTGTTAACTATGAAAAATTGGTCAACAATCCAGAAGAAGAGGCCAAAAAATTAATCGAATTTTGCGGTCTACATTGGCAAGATGTTTGTTTGCATATTAACGATAATGCCTCTCCAGTTGCCACGGCTAGTGCGTTACAAGTGCGAGAGCCTATTAATAATAAATCGATTGGGAATTGGGAGAAATATGATAAATATCTTCATGAGGTAAAAGCTATATTAGCAACGGCCAATTGTAGTTAATACGCAGGCAACTAACGGATATCCATAGTCGCAACATAACTTAAACAAATGATTAAAGCTTTTGCCATTATTGCCATAAGTTATAATGGCAGTTCACTGATTAGCCTCTTATTAGAATCACTTCAAAAGCAGGGCGCAGCAATTGATACACCTGCCACATTAAGAAAAGCCCGTTAATCGTAAGGTTAACGGGCTTTTTGCTAGTTGAGTGTTTAGTTTGATAAAAAGGGTTTGCAGCGCTAAACCTTCGAGTAGACTTCAAATCTTTATCTCACCGCCACATGCTAAAAAACCGCTAATTTATTAGCGGTTTTTTTTCGTCTTAAATTTACTAAACAGTATAATTGGGTTTGTCGCGCTAAACCTTCGAGTAGAGTTCAAATCACTATCTCACCGCCACATATGTCCTTTTAATCTGCTGATTGTTGTAATTGGGTGATAAATTTTTTATTCGATTCGTATCCTGTAATTCTCCTTCAAACAATAGTAGTAATTGAAAACCGAATATTACTCATCAACTTGTTCTTGATAACTAAATACCTCGGCAATCGATACACTAAATACATCTGCAATTTTAAATGCTACCTCTAATGAGGGTGAGTATTTGCCTTTTTCTATTGCTACAATAGTTTGTCTAGAGACACTAACCATTTTAGCTAATTCTTGCTGTGTCATCTCATTGTGATGAAAGCGTAAAGCCCGAACATTATTAGTTAATACTTTAGGCATAACTAAACACCTTTTTGGTAGTAAAATAACTGATAAGAGAATCTTAATATTTCTGCCACAAGAAAGCCTACAAGTAGTATGTTCAAGACATTAAACTCTCCACTT
This sequence comes from Colwellia sp. Arc7-D, assembly GCF_003061515.1. Lineage (NCBI taxonomy): Bacteria > Pseudomonadati > Pseudomonadota > Gammaproteobacteria > Alteromonadales > Colwelliaceae > Colwellia > Colwellia sp. Arc7-D. Next base: position 2,151,586 of record NZ_CP028924.1, on the reverse strand, counting down.
AAGGTATCAAAGTAGTAACGAGCATTTTCTAATGATGTTGCCCACAAGCTAACTAATACAAATACGACCCAAGTACTCAACATGTTGTAGGCGATATTCCCACCTTTTAAACTAATCAATATATCTCGTTCATCTCTTTCTTGTTCTACTTCGTCCTTGTTACTCAGTACTGCCACTATGGTATGTACAGCAATATTGAGGATAACGAGCTGAATAGCTGTAGAAAAAAGTAATGAGGTGAAGTTATCATCACTCAGTTGTTCTGTTGAATATAAGTGAGCAAACTCACTACCGTAGAAATATGCAATAAATACCGTAATTAAAAACTGTACCCAAACACTTTTATGAACAAATGACATTTCTCATTCCTCTTTAGTTGATGTCAAATATATTAGACATGGTGTAATGTTAGTTTGACTTTAAATTGATGTCAAATATATTTGACTTCATGTAGCATAAGTTTGACTTGTAATGAATGTTAATTATTTATAAGCCATCGGGTATTGACGAGAATAAGACTATTTATTCAGTTAAACTCAACCCATTTAAAAATCCGTTGGTGGCTTAGTTAATATGGTTAATTTAAATCTCATATAGGAATTCGTAATCTCAAGCATTATGCGTGGTCACATACACCAGGTAAGGAAAACATTAAATTCATGCGAGAAACTATATAGAGTGATTGCTATATGAACGTTTACTCATGCGAAAAAGGGTTTGTAGTGGAAATATTTCGTGCAGAGTTCAAATCTCTTTATCACCGAAATGTTTAGAAAAATTCGCTGTTATTGAAAGGTTTCGTGCAGAGTTCAAATCTCTTTATCACCGAAATGTTTAGAAAAATTCGCTGTTATTGAAAGGTTCATCCTTTTTCGCTATTTGTGAACTTAGCTTATATAGGATGGTTTTTACTCTTAAAATGATAAATCCGAAAATTTACTTTTATATTATGAATATATAAGTCATAAACTCGGTCTTAATTAATACCTTCTAAATTTTTGGCAGTAATCACTTTGTTTCGTAGCCTTCTGATTCAAACGTTCGTATTTTTGTTAATTTTTAATGCTGTTTCTATGCTGCGTGAAACTGATATGTTATCTGCCAGTGCAGATGTTACTCCAGCTCCACAAACATTAAAAACACTTAAAAATAATGTTATTACCCTTCACGCAGAGGGTAAGAAAACGATTGTTTATTTTTTTGCTCCTTGGTGCCAAGTGTGCAATTTTAGCATCGATAATTTACAAAGCTTTTATCAAGAAAATCCTGAGATAAATGTTATTGCAGTCGCATTAGACTTTGTTGATGAAGAAGAGGTAATGAAATTTACTAATAATCACCAATTAACGTTTCCTGTTGCTTTAGGTAATGAGCAAGTAAAAGCCGACTTTAAGGTCTTGGGTTACCCTAGTTATTATGTATTAGACGGCCAAAATACTGTAATTGCTCGATCTTTAGGCTATACAACTGAAATAGGTCTGTATTTAAGGAGTCTTTAGTCTTCTGATCTTTTAAGTGTTTGTGTACACTATTGCCATTATAAAATAATGAGCAGACTGCCTTATGCAAATTTCATCAAACTTCGACTCAGGTAATATCGAGGTTATCTCAGCCGAAAGTCCTAGCAATATACAACTAGCCATTAAAAAAGATCATCAATCAGAATTCTACCAATGGTTTCATTTTAAACTACATAATACTGAACATTCAGAACATGTTATGCATTTAACTAATGCTGGCAAGTCGGCTTATGTAGAGGGATGGAAAGATTATCAAGCGGTTGCTTCTTATGATCGTCAACATTGGTTTCGTGTTCCAACAACTTTTGATGGTGAAAACCTCTCAATTACTTTCACTCCAGAATATGATTCAACATATTTTGCTTATTTCGCCCCTTACAGCTACGAACGTCACCAAGATTTAATTCACAGCGCACAATTAGATATAGATTGTCAGTTACAAGTGTTGGGACAAACGCTTGATGGACGTGACATGTCGTTATTAAAAGTTGGAGAAGAGGGCGAAGGCAAAAAAGTTATTTGGATCACTGCGCGTCAGCATCCAGGTGAAACCATGGCCGAATGGTTCATGGAAGGCTTTATTGATCGCTTATTAGATGAAGATGATGGTGTTGCACGTTCGTTACTCAACAGTGCTGTATTTTATTTAGTACCAAACATGAACCCAGATGGTTCTGCCAGAGGTCATCTTCGCACGAATGCGAAAGGAGTTAATTTAAACCGTGAATGGCAAACGCCAACAATGGAGAACAGCCCAGAGGTTTATTTAGTCAGAGAAAAAATGCTTGCTACTGGCGTAGATATGCATTTAGATATTCATGGCGATGAGGCTTTACCTTTCAACTTTGTTGCAGGTAGCGAAGGTGTTCCATCATACAATGAACGTGTTAAAGGCCTTGAAGATAATTTCAAAAATATACTTCTCGCTATTACACCTGAATTTCAAGATGACAAAGGCTATGATAAAGACGAGCCTGGCCAAGCTAACTTAACGGTTGCAGCTAATTGGGTAGGTGAACAGTTTAATTGTTTAGCTTACACTGTAGAAATGCCATTTAAAGACAATGATTTATTGCCAGACTATAGTGTTGGCTGGTCAGATGAACGTAGTAGTTTATTTGGGCGTGATTTTCTTACGGCTATTTACCATGTGGTTGATGACTTACGATAAAATTTTACAACACAAAATTAACTTTATAAAAATAATAATTATTAGGAGTATGGAATGCAAGAAATTGTGGATATTATAAATGGCTATATTTGGAGCCCATATTTAATTTATCTATGTCTTGGGGCTGGAGTTTTTTTCTCTATTTTAACGCGTTTTGTTCAAATTCGTCATTTTCGTGAAATGTTCCGTTTATTACTTTCAGGTAAAAGTTCAGCAAAGGGGATATCCTCATTTCAAGCATTAGCTGTTTCGTTGTCGGGACGAGTAGGTACCGGTAACATTGCCGGTGTAGCTGCGGCCATTGGTTTTGGTGGTCCTGGTGCTGTATTTTGGATGTGGGTCGTTGCTTTCTTAGGTGCTGCTACAGCTTATATTGAATCAACTAATGCACAAATTTATAAAGAAGAAGAAGACGGCCAATATCGTGGTGGTCCAGCGTACTATATAGAAAAGGCGCTTGGACAAAAATGGTATGCTTGGACGTTTGCACTAGCGACAATTCTTGCATGTGGTGTCCTTTTACCCGTTGTTCAATCAAACGGTATTGGTGACGCTATGGTCAATGTTTTTGGTACCAGTGGCTCAGTAAACTCTTTCATGGGCGCCTTGCCTTTAACGAAAGTATATACTGCGGTATTTATTGTTATATTGCTTGGCTTTATCATTTTTGGTGGCGTTAAACGTATTGCCAGCTTCACACAAGTTGTCGTACCGTTTATGGCATTAGCTTATATTATTATTGCGTGTTCAATTATCGCACTACATATTGATGCATTACCAAGAGTTTTCATGTTAATCGTTTCAGATGCGTTCTCTCCTATGGCTGGCTTTGGTGCTGCAATTGGTTGGGGTGTAAAACGTGGTGTTTATTCAAATGAGGCTGGTCAAGGTACTGGTCCTCATGCGGCTGCCGCTGCTGAAGTTCAACATCCTGCACAACAAGGACTTGTTCAAGCGTTTTCAGTATACATTGATACGCTATTTGTTTGTTCTGCAACCGCATTTATGATTTTAATTACTCAGTCTTACAATGTAATGCCTGAAGGTGCACCAAGTTTTGTTGTACAAAATTTAGCTAGTGATGTTGTTATTAACGGACCTGCTTTTACACAGCTTGCTGTTGATAGTGTACTAACTGGTTTCGGTAAGCCGTTTATTGCAATAGCATTGTTTTTCTTTGCATTTACAACGGTACTTGCGTATTACTTTATTGCAGAAAACAACGTTTCATATATAAATAAAACCATCAAAATGCCAATACTTAGGTTCGTGCTTAAGTTAATCATTATGACAGCCGTATTTTACGGTACTGTTGCAGAGCCAAGTGCAGCTTGGGGATTAGGTGACATTGGTGTTGGGTTAATGGCTTGGTTAAATATTGTTGGTATTATTGCAATTTTCTTTATGGCTAAACCTGCAATTAAAGCGTTAAAAGACTACGAAAGACAGCAAAAAGAAGGTGTTGAAGATTACACTTTTGATCCAAAAAGTTTAGAAATTAAAAATGCTGACTTTTGGGAAAACCGTTTTAATAAGCAAAATAAAAAATAATTGATAATTACTGAAAAAAAACGCCCGCAAGGGTGTTTTTTTTAGGTAAAATAAAGTATCGAAGCAGAGGTAGAAAAATGGCCGTAATAAATTGCCCAAGTTGTAAGAAAAAAATATCCGATAAAGCTAAACAATGTGAGCATTGTCAAATAGACTTAACCGCATTAGATGCTGATAAAATAGCAAGTTTAAAGCGCGTAAGTGCAGTAACTAAGTCACAGCAATTAATGAATCATTCCTTTATTGCTATGTTATTATTTTGTGGTGGTTTTCTGTTTTTATATTGGCAAGATGCACAACCGGGTACTTGGGAATATATTTCTGCAATAACCAGTACTGTATTAGGTTTTATTCTTTATATAATTACCCGAGTTAGACTTATATTAACCAAACGTAGCCAATCTTAATTAACCTAATTTATAAGAGATATTCATGGATATCATTCAGTTAGTCGACAATATGTCAGAAGAAATGTATTTGCGCTTAAAATGTGCAGCTGAAACTGGCAAGTGGCCAGAAGGTACCGTTGTTGCTAAAGAACAGCAATTAAGTGCTTTACAAATTACCATGGCTTATCAATCTAAGCATTTAAACTCAGATCAAACTCTTTCTATTAGCCCTAAAGGTGAGATGATCATAAAAACAAAACGCGAACTACGTTCAGACTTTCCTTCAGCGCTCGACAATAACGACATTGCTAGGTTTTCAGATATATGATTTTTTCTAAATTTTTAAAAAAGAAATGGCAACACAAAAATAGTACCGTACGCGTTGAAGCAATAAATTCTAGTCTTTCAATAGATGAACCAGAACAACGTGAAATTATTGAAGCACTTGCCGCCAATGACGACAATGAAAATGTTCGACGTGCTGCATTAATAAAACTCAATAGTTACCAATCTTGGTTAACCCATAGCCAAGAAAACACCATGGTTAAAGTTAAACAATACGCAGGGAAAAAAGTCTGCGCAATTTTAACCGATCAAGACACTATTAAACTCTCTGAGCAAGATAAACTCACGTATATCAAAAACACGAATGATTATAGTTTTTTTGAAACATGGTTAAAAACAGCCGAAGAAGCTAATTTGATCATCACCTTATTTGAAAAAATAGCGAATAAAACACAGGCTAATGATCTCAGTAATAAATTAACCTTGAAACCTCAGGTGTTAGTTAATTTATTTAGCTTAAAGCAGAACGCAGAAGTACAAAATTACATTATCAGTAAAGTTTATGATTTAGATACTTTAGAAAAACTTAAGAAAAAATCACAACAGCCTGAAGTTACACAACGGTTAACTGATAAAATTGCCAAGCTACAATACGCCATTGAACAACCGATCGTACTTTGTAAAAAAATTAATTTAGTTCTGGCAAAGTTACAAGCTTTAAAAGATCAATACGATTATAAAGAATACTTAGATAAGCGCGAAAGTTTGAATACAGAATGGCAAGCATTAATTGCTGAATTGTCTGCATTTGATACGGCAGAAAATAATGACTTTATTGATAAGCACCAAACTATTACTGTGCAACTTGATAAACTTTTTGCTACAAAAGCTGAACAACATGTTCAGGATGAAATTGCGCGTGAACTAAGCGATGCTAAACAGAAGTCACGTATTCATTTTGACAAAACGTTAGCTATTATTGATCAAACATTAACAACAAGTATTTTTGAAAATGATGATATTGAAGAACAACAATATCAAACACTGTTTGATAAATTAACCAGTGAGATAATTGCTTCAGTATTAACTAAAGAAGAACAGAATTCCTTCATTGCAAAAATTTGCCAACAACAGCAAAAACTTCAGCAATTACCTGAAATTGCACAATCGGTTAGTGACGCTACGCATTTAATTTCAAAAGTATCACAATTGGCTATGCCAACAACCGTTGCAGAAATGAACGAACGCCAAACTGTTTATCAAGACTGGCTTAGTGAATGGAAAAATGCTGAGAAAAATTCGGCTGGAGCATTACCTGACTCTATTAAGAACGCGGCTAATGAAATTCAGCGTAACTGGCGTCAGGCTGTCAAGCCACTTCAGCAAGTGCAAAAGCAAGAATTCTCAGTCACTCAGAAAAAACTACATGATGTTAAAAGGCTCATTGCATCGGGTAAGTACAATGCTGCATTTGGCGTTTTCAAAAAAGCTAAACAACTTTTTAATGCGTTATCAGAGCAGCAACAAAATCGTATACAAAAAGATTATGACTCACTCAGTGAAAAAATAGCTGATTTAGCCGATTGGGAGCATTACATTGCAACCCCGCGTAAGCAGCAACTATTAGCTGACATTAAAACAATTGTAGAAACACCACTAGACAACCCTAACGAACAAGCTGAAAAAGTTAAACAGTATCGAAAAACTTGGAATAGTCTTGGTCATGCTGACGACGACGAAGAACAAAAATTAAATACCGAGTTTAATCAATTATGTGAAACTGCATTTACGCCGTGTAGATTGTTTTTTGCAGAACAAGAAAAACTTAGAGCTCAACACTTATTAACCCGTCAGGGTTTTATGGAGCAAGCAACTTTACTCGCTAATAAGTTACCGAGTACAACTGAAAATATAGACCAAAACATTGTCGTTGATTTTAAGACATTGGAAGCTGAATTAAACCAAGTGGTAAAACAATGGCAAAGTGCAGGGCAAGTTGACCGTGCAATTTATCAAGAAATAAACCAACAGTTTAATAATGTTTTACAACCGGTTAAATCTGCAATTAAAGTTTATCATGATGAAAACAAAGAAATAAAACAGCAACTTATTGGTACTGCTAAGCAGTTACTTGAACAGGACGATGTTTTTAAAGCGGTTAATCAAGTTAAAACGTTGCAAACTCAATGGCGTAATACTGGTTATTCTGGTGCTAAAGTTGAAAATAAACTTTGGCAAACCTTTAGAAAAATTAATGATGATATTTTTACTAAACGTGATCAACAGTCCGCGATTGAAAAATCAGCAAGTACCGCTAAAACAGCTGAGTTAGAACTTGCTTTACAAACTCTTGAAGCCCAATTTTCAACTATTAACCAATTACAAGAGCTACAAGATTTTGAGCAAGCATTACAAGTTTTATACCATGAAGTAACACAACAAAAGCCAAAAATGGTCAAACTTGAAAAACAAATTATTGCGAAGGAAAAGTCTTTAGCTAAGAAAATTGTTGACTGTAAACAAGCTAATGAAAAACAACAATGGCGTTATTTATTTACAGCGTTGGAACAAGGTGTTGCTAGTGAAGCAGGTTTTACTGAGCAGGGTGAATACCAACACTTAAATACATTCTGGCAGAAAAAACTAAAAGAATTAACCAACAAAGAACAGTTGGCTAATCGTGCTGATGCAACGCTAGAGCTTGAAATTTTATCTGGTATACCATCACCAAGCGAACTACAGCAAAGTAGAATGGCGGTACAGGTTAATTTAATGCAGACCCAAATGTCTTCTGGTGCGCCAATTGATTTAGAGGATAAATTTTCTCAATGGCTCATGTTAGGAAAGTTTGATCAGCAAGATATTGCCTTCTTAAATAGAGTTAAACCTATATTTCAATAAAAGAATAACTCGCTAAGTTTGAAGCTGTCGGCCGTCATAAAAAACTGATAGCTTCAAACTAATAGCGATGTCTTAACTTAATTCACCACGTAAACTTACTTCAAGTAATTGGCAAATTTTATCGTGCGAGTATTCTTTACTTAGCAAGTAATGTAATTTCGTTAATGTTGCTTCTAAAGTCATATCGTTACCGCTAATTACCCCAATTTTACTCAGCGCATTACCCGTAGCATATCCTTTCATATTTACTGTACCTTTAATGCACTGACTACAGTTAACAATCACAATACCATCATCATTTGCTTGTTTTAAACAGTCTAACATTGCTTGATTTTGTGGAGCGTTACCAACACCATAACTACGTATTATCAACGCTTTTACTGGTTGTTTAATGATGTTTTTAATTAACTCGACAGATATACCTGGGTATAAATGTACTACGCCAATAGGTTGTGGAGTAATTTGTGCTAATTTTAAAGGCAGAGAAACAGGCTCAGATATTTTACCTTCAATTAACTTAATGTTAATACCTGCCTCAAGCAACGGTGGTAAATTAGGTGAGTCAAAAGCATTAAAACCATCAGCGTAGGCTTTGATACTACGGTTGCCACGAAATAATTTATTATTAAAATATAAACCAACTTCATTAATAGGGTAGTTGGCTGCTATATATAATGAATTGAGTAAGTTTTCTTGGCCATCTGAACGTAATTGGCTTAACGGTATTTGTGAACCGGTAACAATAACGGGTTTACTTAAATTTTCGAGCATAAATGAAAGCGCAGAACTAGTATAAGCCATAGTATCTGTGCCATGAAGCACGACAAAACCATCGTAATCATCATAATGTTGCTGAATATCGTTAGCGATATGTTGCCAATCGGCAGGTGACATATTAGATGAGTCGATTAATGGCTGATATTCATTTATCGTAAATTCTGGCATTTCTTCACGATGAAAGTCGGGCATTTTCATTATTGCGTCGGTTAAATGTTGCTTTTGTGGTATGTAACCATTTTCACTCGGCTTCATACCAATGGTGCCACCGGTATAAGCAATATAGATACGTTTTCTCATAGCATAAGTCTTAATGTAAAGTTGACATTAAAATGCCAAAGTAGAATTGTAATTGCCGAGGATTGTAACACACAGTTTTCAGTGTCTTTGAAGAATTAAACAGGTTTTAGATAAAAAAAAGCCCCGATAATTCGAGGCTTGAGTTAGTTGATGTAAACTTTATTTATTCAACTTCACACGCTAAACAAAATGAATAAATTCCTTGAGGATCATTTAATTGCGAGAATTGTTTAATTTCAAGAGCCAGCTGACTGATTATTTTTGTAATACTGTTTTCACTGTAAATTTCTTTAGTCGGTTCATTAAACAATACTGATGCTTGTCCGAATAAGCTTTGTAAGAATAATGCACGAGGGCTTTTTTCTTTTTCAATGAGTAAGGTATCGTAATTTTGTAAACCGGCTAGTTCAGCTGCAGCTTCAATAGCGTTATCAATATTACCTAATGCATCCACTAAACCCAGCTCTAATGCTTTTTTACCTGACCACACACGACCTTGTGCAATAGCATCAACTTGTGCTGTTGTCATATCTCGATTATTGGCAACCAGTTCAATAAAGTCTCGATAACCGCGCTCAATATTTAATTGTACAATGTTAGCCATGCCAGGGGTTAATTCGCGTGTTAAGCCAAACCCAGCAATATCAGTTGTACCTACACCATCAGTATGAATGCCTAACTTGCTCAATGAGTTTTCAAAGGTCATAAAAAAACCAAATATACCAATTGAGCCGGTTATTGTAGTAGGTGAGGCGTATATTTTATCTGCTGGGGCAGATATCCAATAACCACCTGATGCAGCATATGTTCCCATTGATGCAACTACCGGCTTACCGGCAACTTTTAGTAATTCAACCTCTTGTCGAATAACTTCTGAAGCATATGCACTGCCACCTGGACTATCAACTCTGAGCACAACCGCTTTTACATCATCATTCATTCGAGCTTTGCGAAGTAGGGCTGCCGTAGATGTGCCACCAATAGTACCCGGTTTTTGATTACCATCTAAGATAGTACCTTTAGCAACGATGACAGCGACTTTATCACCGTTAATTATGTTCGGAGCAAATGGGTTTTTGATCACATTTAAATAATCATTAAAAACTATTTTTTTAAAGCTTTCTTCACCATCACTTCCAACCATATTGATTAATTCATTACTAATTTGTTCTCTTGTTTTTAACGCATCAACCCAATGGTTTTGCAGCGCATACTCGGCAATATTACCATTAGCTGCTTTCAATTTAGTGAGGAGAACATCAACATCTTCATCAAAGTTACTGCTTTCAAAACCACGTTGCTGGGCAACATCGTTTTTATATTGTTGCCATAGATCGTTTAACCATAATTGGTTAGCTTCTTTTGCAGCAACAGACATATCGTCTCTAATATAAGGTTCAACAGCGGATTTATAAGTACCAACACGAAAAACATGTTGGCTAATTGATAACTTGTCTAATGCCGATTTAAAGTAAAGTTGATAACGACCATACCCGTCTAACAGCATCCAGCCTTTAGGGTTTAGCCAAATTTCATCAGCAAAACTAGCAAGGTAATATTGGTTTTGACTGTATTGTTCGCCCACAGCAATAACTTTCTTGCCACTGGTTTTAAACTTTGTAATGGCATGAGCAATATCGCTTAATTTCGTAATACCTGAGCCTTGCATGTTTTTTAAGTCCAACACAAGCATACTAATATTATCATTTTGTTCAGCGTGTTCGATCACGTTTAAAATGTCAGCTAATAATACTTCAGGCGCAGTATCAGGTTGCTCTAGAGCTTCACTCACGAATGCATCAATGGGATCTATATCGTGTTTTTGTTCAACAATATCACCACTTAGATTTAACACCAGTGCTGAGCCTGGCTTAATCACAATCGCTTCTTCACCACTATTAATGGCAATAATAAAAATGAATAGCACGGTAAAAAAAACTAGATTAAGTATAATTTTACGTGAAGTGTTAAGTAAACTAAAAAAGCCGAAGGTGATTCGTGCCAATGTACTCTTATTTTCTTTCATAAAACCTGTCTACAGATTATTCTAAGTTATCGATACTATATGCTACTGAAAATTCACGTGATTAAGTAGTCGTAAATGTAACTATTTTTGTCAGAGGGTTATTTTGTAAGGTTTAAGCCCTCGATCATTTTATTCTTTATTACAATTTGGAATTTTTTATATGATAAAGTTGAAGAAATAGATATATACAGTAAAGTTACATTAATTGATGACAAAAGATATTTAACCTATATGATAACAAGTAGATAGCATCTATATAACTGTAATGTTCACACACAAAATCAGTATAATTGATGGCTATATTCATCAGTTCATTTTGGCTCAAAGGATATCAAACTAAAGGAATTTTCAATTTTATGAATGTATTAGAGTTTTTACATACTCGTCAGTCTAACCCTCATTTGCACGGCAATACACCTGATCAAGAGACCATTGATAATATTCTCAAAGCAGGAATGCGTGTTCCTGACCATGGATGTTTAACGCCTTGGCGATTCACCGTAATAAAAGATGACGGTTTAACAAAGCTAAGTAAGGCATTTAAGTCAGCGGTGATCACTGATGGTGGCGATGAAGCTAAAATTGAAAAAGCCGCTAAAATGCCTTTTAGAGCACCGTTAATTATTGTGATCAGCACCAAGTTTCATCAACATGTTAAAGTACCAAAACAAGAGCAATTAATTGCTGCGGGTTGTGCGGTTCATGCAATGCAAATGGCGGCAACATGTCTTAAGCTCGGTTCTGTGTGGCGCACGGGTGAAATGAGTTATCATCCATTGGTTAAAGAGCGTTTAAATATTGAGTTACATGAAGAAATTGTTGGCTTTTTATACATTGGTGACGAGCTAAAAGAGTTACCTTTGAAAAATAGTAAATCACTTGAAGACCATGTTAGTTATTTTTAGATAGGTAAATTGTACGTTATAAAAATCGCGCAATGTTAAGCTTTTAAGTGAAGTGTATGTAATAAATGTTTTTACTTATTTTTACTTAATAAAAAACCCTCTATAAGAGGGTTTTTTTATGTCCACCTGTTAAGTGTTTAACAGTTAACAAGCTTAGAATGCAGCGTTGTTTGGTGTTCTTGGGAAAGGGATCACGTCACGAACATTCTGCATGCCTGTTGCATAAGCTACTAAACGTTCAAAACCTAAACCAAAACCTGAGTGTGGAACAGTGCCGTAGCGACGTAAGTCACGATACCAACTGTAATCTGCAGGATCTAAATTCATTTCGGCTAAACGCTTGTCCAGAACATCTAAACGTTCTTCACGTTGACTACCACCAATAATTTCACCAATACCCGGAGCTAAAATGTCCATAGCAGCAACGGTTTTTCCATCATCGTTTAAACGCATGTAGAAAGATTTAATGTCTTTAGGGTAGTTTTGTAAAACAACCGGACCATTAAAATGCTCTTCAGCTAAGTAGCGCTCGTGCTCTGAGTTTAAATCAACACCCCAAGCTACTTTGTTTTCAAACTTTTTACCGCAGTTTTCTAAAATAGTGATTGCGTCGGTGTAATCTAAACGTACAAAGTCATTGTTAATCACTGAATTTAATCGTTCTACAACCGTTTTATCAACACGTTGTTGGAAGAATGCCATGTCGTCAGCACGTTCATCAAGCACAGCTTGAAAGACATATTTTAACATTTCTTCAGCTAAATCAGCAGCATCTGACAAATCAGCAAAAGCAATTTCTGGTTCGATCATCCAAAATTCAGCTAAATGACGTGTAGTGTTTGAGTTTTCAGCACGAAAAGTTGGTCCAAAGGTATAAACTTTAGAAAGGGCACAACAATAGGTTTCAACATTTAATTGGCCTGAAACCGTTAAAAATGTTTCTTTACCAAAAAAGTCTTGGTTGTAATCAACTTTTCCTTGATCGTTTAGCGGTAAGTTTTCCATATCAAGCGTACTAACACGGAACATTTCACCTGCACCTTCGCAATCACTACCTGTGATTAATGGTGTGCTGATCCAAAAGTAACCTTTACTATGCAAAAAGCGATGTACCGCTTGTGCTAATGTATTACGAACACGAGTAACAGCGCCACCTATGTTGGTGCGTGGGCGCAAATGTGCTTGTTCACGTAAAAACTCAATGCTATGACGTTTTGCTGCCATTGGATAAGTATCAGGGTCTTCTACTAAACCTAATACTTCAACTTGCTCTGCTTGTAATTCAAATGACTGACCTTTACCTGGTGATTCTACCAAGATACCGGTAACTTTTACGGCAGCACCAGTAGTAAGTTTTAATATATCAGTCTGATAATTATCCAAGTTGTTAGGAGCAATTGCTTGAATAGCGTCGAAACATGAACCGTCATGAACCGCTAAAAATGAAATACCTGCTTTCGAATCACGACGTGTGCGGATCCAACCATGGATAGTAATTGATTCATTAACAGGATATTTTCCTGCCAAGATATCAGTAATTGCAATGACTGACATTTAAACCTCTTTTTTGTCAAAAATGTTCTCTAATTTTAAGGATTGATATGTTACCTTGCTTGTAAGGTTTAACAAGTAATAATTGCTAAATCTTGTCTTTATAAAAAGAAAAAATACAATTAGAGATAAAAGGCGGTACGAAGTATGAAAAATACTAGAAAAGAGCGAAGGAGTGCTGCTGATTTATGGACTTATCTATTGAGAATACTAGCCATCTTAGGTTGGGGATTATTCGTTTTTGCTTTAATCGTGTCTTACTATGCGGCACCAGAGTCTGATTATGGTTTATTACGTTATCATGATATTGAAATTAGAAAGTTTTGGTTAACGCCATTAACGGGTTATTTATATATAGTTTTATGGTTAAGTGCCTTAAGTAGTTATTTTTGTTTGATACTAGACAAGTATCGTAGCCGACGTAAAAGCGACAGTAAGCATTTTAATATATTATTGCTGCTTGCTATCACCATCGCTTGGGTAAGCTTTATTTTAGTGCAAATTTCCGAATCGAAAATTGTTTAATAACTTACTGCTAAGTATAAAGAATTAATGAGTTTTAAACGTAATAACGACTAGTTAAATAAATAGCGTTAATTGCGTTTAAAACATTTATCTTCATCCAATATCGTACTTATCGCCTTTATCAGTAAATTTAAATCTGTTTCCTTGCTAATAAAAGGCGGCATAATATAAATAAGCTTTCCAAACGGGCGGATCCAAACGCCTAATTCAACAAAACGTTTTTGTATCTCTGCCATATCAACATTTTCAATAACTTCAACTACGCCTATACCGCCCAATATACGAACGTCGTTAACTCTATCATGTAAATTTAGTGGTAATAAATGTTCTTTAAACGTACTTTCAATATTGGCTATTTGTTGTTGCCATTGGTTTCGCTTTAAAATGTTAAGACTGGCGTTTGCAACAGCACAAGCAAGTGGGTTACCCATGAAGGTAGGTCCGTGCATAAAGCATCCAGCTTCACCATTACTTATGGCGTTAGCAATTTCGTCAGTACATAAGGTGGCTGCTAGTGTCATGTAGCCACCGGTTAACGTTTTACCTAAACAAATAATATCTGGGCTAATATCAGCCCATTCACAGGCGAATAACTTTCCTGTTCGTCCCAAGCCTGTGGCAATTTCATCAGCGATCATCAGCACATTGTATTGATTACATAACGCTCTACAAGCTTTTAAATAGTTAGGGTGATATAAGCGCATGCCTCCGGCGCCTTGTACTATCGGCTCGATAATAAAAGCTGCAATTTCGTTATGGTGCTCGGCAAATATTTTGCTTAGCTCTTCAACATCTTTGTTTTCCCAAGGTTGGTCAAAGGCTATGGTAGGCGCGGGAGCAAAGATGTTTTTCATTAAAACAGGTTCAAATAATTGATGCATACCATTAATTGGATCACAAACTGACATCGCAGCGAATGTATCGCCGTGGTAGCCATTCTTAACAGTGAGTATTTTATGCTTTTCAGGTTTATTTTTGCTATGCCAATACTGTAATGACATTTTAAGTGCGACTTCAACTGACACCGAGCCGCTATCACTTAAAAATACTTTGTTCAAACCAGCAGGGGTAATTTCAATTAAGGTTTTTGATAACGTTATGGCAGGTTCGTGCGTTAAACCGCCAAACATTACATGAGCAAATTTTTGGGTTTGGTCAATTAAGGCCTGATTTAGTTCAGGGTGATTATAGCCATGCAGTACAGACCACCATGATGACATACCATCTACAACTTTTTCACCACTTGCCAGGTTAATATGTACACCGTTAGCTGACTCAACTAGGTATGAAGGCAAAGGTTTAGACATAGAAGTGTAAGGATGCCAAACGTGGTTTTTGTCAAATTCGAGTAATTCTGTTTGTTTATTGTTCATATGTAAGGCTTGGTTGGGTAAATTAGTTGACATCTTGCGGTTGACGCATAGACTACCCGTTAATAATGGCAGATGCAATTTCAAAACGAGTGAATAACTATGACACAGCAAACATCAGCGGTAAGTGAATCTTCAACAAATACGACCGCTAATAATAGCAACCAAGGTAACAGTGAAGTACGCCATAATTGGCAAGCAGAGGAAGTTAAAGCCCTGTTTGAAATGCCATTTAATGATTTGATGTTTAAAGCCCAAGTTATTCACCGCGCAAACTTTAATCCAAATGAAGTTCAAGTAAGTACTTTATTATCAATAAAAACCGGAGCCTGCCCAGAAGACTGCAAGTATTGCTCTCAAAGCTCTCGTTATAAAACTGACATTGATAAAGAACGTTTAATGGAAGTTCAAAAAGTGCTAGAAGCAGCACAAGTAGCTAAAGATCAAGGTTCTACACGTTTTTGTATGGGCGCTGGATGGCGTAACCCTAAAGCGAGAGACATGCCTGCAGTAGTTGAAATGGTTAAAGGTGTTAAAGCTTTAGGGCTAGAAACCTGCATGACACTAGGCATGTTATCTGCCGACCAAGCTGATGAATTACAAGGGGCTGGTTTAGATTATTACAATCATAATTTAGATACTTCGCCTGAGCATTATAATCAAATTATCACTACGCGTACTTATCAAGACCGATTAGACACTTTAACTAATGTTCGAAGTTCAGGTATGAAAGTCTGTAGTGGCGGTATTGTTGGTTTAGGCGAAGAGAGTAAAGACCGTGCGTCGTTATTGGCTCAACTGGCCAACCTTTCACCACAACCAGAAAGTGTACCGATTAATATGTTGGTTAAAATTGAAGGAACGCCGCTTTCTGACGTTGCAGATTTAGATCATTTTGAATTTATTCGCTGTATTGCTGTTGCACGTATCATGATGCCAAAAAGTCATGTTCGTTTATCTGCAGGGCGTGATGCTATGAATGAGCAAATGCAAGCCATGTGCTTTTTAGCGGGTGCCAACTCAATTTTTTACGGTTGTAAATTATTGACTACTGGTAATCCTGAAGCTAACAAAGACATGATGCTCTTTGATCGTTTAGGTATTAATACTGAAACAATTGCGAGTTCAGAAGTAGATGAAGCTAAAATTAAAACCGCTGTTGTTGATCAGCAAAACAGTGATCTATTTTATAACGCCGTAAATTAATTTGTATGGCGTTTGAGTTTTTATCCGCAGATATTGCACAACAAAAACAGCGCGCACGTTATCGTGTGCGTCAGTGTGTTGCTGAGCAAAATGGCCGCTATGTTAAAATTGACAATAAAAGTTACCTTAACTTTTCTTCAAACGACTACCTTGGCTTAAATCATCATAAAGATATTAACCAAGCATTAGTCGTTGGTGCTGAACGATTTGGCACCTGTGCAAGTGGCTCTAGCTTAATTACTGGCTACTCTTATGCTCATCAAGCATTGGAGAATGATATTTGTGATTGGCTAAACCAGCCTAAATGTTTGTTATTCGCTAGCGGATTTTCGGCAAACAATGCCTTAATGCACGCTTTAGGGCATGAAAGTTGCCAACTTTATTTAGATAAACTCAGCCACGCTTCTTTAATCGATGGCGCTTTAGCAAGCAAGGCAAAAGTAAAACGCTTTTTACATAACGATACGGCACAATTACAGCGATTTTTAACTAAAAATACAAAATCATCGGATAATGACGCTATTGAATTAAATAAGGTTATCGTCTCTGAAGGTGTTTTTAGTATGGATGGCGATCAGGCTGATGTAGAAAGTTTGTCGAAACTTTCACAACAGCACAATGCACTACTATATTTAGACGACGCTCACAGTATCGGTGTTATTGGCAATAAAGGGCAAGGAAGTAGCAGCATTGCCGATATTGACATTATTATGGGGACTTTCGGTAAAAGTATTGCAACCAGTGGTGCTTTTGTCGCTTGTAATGAATTGCTTGCTGACTATTTAGTTAATTTTTCACGGCATTATATTTATTCAACAGCCATTTCACCAGCCCTTGCATGGGCAACTAAAAAAAGCATTGAAATCATTCAACGCGACCATTGGCGACGAGAAAAAATTACAGAATTGAGTCAATTACTTGCAACAAAATTATCCAGTAGTGTGCAGTTAATCAAAAATTCATCGTCAATTCATGCCATTGTTATTGGAGATGAACTTAATACACTTAATGTTTGTCAGAAGCTTCGAGAAAAGGGAATTTGGCTCAGTGCAATTCGTCCTCCCACGGTTCCAAACAATAGCTCAAGGTTACGCGTAACCATAACTTCGAGCCACGAAATTAAAGATATCAATTACTTAGCTAATTGTATCAATGAGGTTATAACATAATGTCTGAAAAGACTAACCGTTTTAAGATAGCGAGATCTTTTGGCTCAGCTAGTAGTTCTTATGACACTTCTGCGCGATTACAGCGTTATTGTGGAAAACATTTAATGCCATGGTTACCTAATCGTAACGATTTAACTGCGTTAGATTTAGGTGCAGGTACTGGATTTTTCACCGAACTTTTATCTAGTCGGTACCAGCAAGTTATTGGCTTAGATATATCAAAAAATATGCTGCAATTCGCCAAAGATAATCGTAATTCGTCGATTCATTGGCTAGAAGCAGACGCATATAAAATACCATTACAAGATAGCAGTGTAGATTTAGTCTATTCCAACTTGATGATCCAATGGTGCGATCCACTCGACTTAGTGATCAATGAAGTTATGCGTGTATTAAAACCCGGCGGTCTTTTTGTTTTTAGTACCTTGATTGATGGTACGTTAATTGAGTTAAAATCTGCATGGGCACAAGTAGATAATGACCAACACGTGATTGACTTTATACCTGAAAGTGAAATTAGACCCTTGTTTGATGGTACAAATAGAAAACTCTTAAATGCTAAGCAGCAAGATATTGTTTTAGAATATGAAAATGTTCTGCATTTAGCCCGTGAATTGAAAAGCTTAGGCGCAAGTCATGTCCCTAAAAAGCAGGGCAAAGGCCTTGCCGGTAAAGATCAGTGGCAAAAAATGACTAAAAGCTACCAAAGTTTTTTAGAGCCATCTGGAATTTATCCTGCAACATATAAAGCCTTTTCTGGTGTAGTGGTTAAATTAAGCGATTAAATCACCTGAAATATCATTGTTGAATCATAAACTCATTTTTAAAAGCGAACTGATATGTTGAAATTATTTATTACCGCTACAGACACTGACGCGGGGAAAACCTATGCTGCCCAAGCGATAGTGCATGCGCTCGTTCAAGCAGGTAACAAAGTGGCAGTATATAAACCTATTTCTGCAGGCTGTGAACTTATTGATAATACACTAGTAAACGAAGATGCCTTGTTATTACTTAACCAGTCTAATTGCCAGCAAACTATTTCACAAGTTAACCCGATAGCTTTTGAACAACCTATTGCACCACACATAGCCGCGTCTAAGTTACAACAAACTATAAGCATAAATGACATTGAGCGTAATTATGAAGATGTTATTAATTTAGCTGCAGACGTAGTGATTTGTGAAGGCGCAGGAGGGTGGCGATTACCACTTGGCCAGGGGAAGTTTTTATCTGAATTTGCCCAAACTAGTGAGCAAAATGTGATACTGGTCGTCAATATGAAACTGGGCTGCTTAAACCATGCAATGTTAACCTATCAGGCTATTATATCTGACGGATTAACCTGTTTGGGTTGGATAGCTAATTGCCCTGATGATATGCCTTATTTAGCTGAAAACATTAGTGAATTAACTGCACTTTTGCCAATTCCTAAATTAGCAGAGCTACCTTTTGACGAAGATATTCGACAAGCTGCGAAGCATATTGATATTTCACTACTTACCTCGCTAAAATAACGCTAACAGATTAATTATAAATTACTCGTTAAGTATTGTTAAATAAGCATTATTCAATAAACGGTGCTCATAAACATTGCCCATGAGTAATTTATAATTATAATCATTCAACTAACCGCCGATTCTATAATAAATCATCTACAATATCGTCTGTTGTCATCTCTGTTTTACAGCCTGCCTTAAATATAAAACCATTGGCTAGTGATTTACTGCCTGATAAACCAGAGATTAATCTCATCGTATTTAGCTTAATGTCTAATGCTGTTCCTTCAACAATCGCTACGATTGGTGTTGTGGGGTTTAGTACCATAAACTCAGCTAAACGTTGTGCTCGTGTTTCACCATTATGACCAGCAGGGCTATGATCGGTATAATGCGGGTTAAGCTGAAAGTTAACTAATTGAAGTGCATTAAAACTTTGCGGTTCAATAATCGGCATATCATTTGTAGTACGAATTGTCAGTCCGGCAATATTTGAACCAGCACTCCAACCTATATAAGGCATACCTGTAGATACTTTTTGTTGAATAGGCTCAATAAGTTTGTTTTGATACAGCTGATGTAATAAGTGAAACGTATTACCTCCACCAACGGCAATGGCTTGTGCGTTATTAATAGCGGTGATCGGGTCATCATATTCATGAATACCTGTTACTTTAATGCCTTGCTCATTTAAAGCACATTGCACCTTAGCGGTATATTCATCGTAACTTAGCGTTACACCAGCGTATGGCACAAATAAAAGTTCAGTTATGCCATTAAGCTTTTCTCCTATCATTCCTAAAGCATGTTGTAAATATTCTGTACTCCCGACACGAGAGCTGCTTAGTAGTAACAAGTTTGCATTTTCGATAAACAATTTTTTCACCTTTTTAACTTTCATTATTGTTAAATATATATTCTAAGCACAGTCACCTGATTAAAGAGTTTAATTTCAAGACCTAACTTTAAAACGTAGCGCTTAAAGTTATTCAAAACTTCAAACTGACAAGCATATATTTATTGCCAGATTAATTCGATAACTCGGTTAAACATGCCATAGCAATAAATCCAGATCGCGTTTTATATTCTGATGTTTTAGCCACCCGATCATCAATTTGTTTAATCAATAATTCAGGTAACGTGACATTAATTTTATGGCTTTTCCCCATGTAAGGAACGATATCAAAATCTAACACACCCCATATTGGAGAGGTAGCTGAACACAGCAACATGTGCTCTTCAATTGTCTTTGCATGTGGTACTTGTTCACCGTACTCAACTAAAATTTTTAAGTGCGAAATCATCGCTTCATTTAACAGCGAAAACCCTTCATCCATAGTTGACGCTTTCACTTGGCATCCCGGTAAATCAACAACTGATAATACATATTTATTCTCTTCGTTGTTACGTAAAACCATAACTGGATATTTCATTAATTTAATCCTTATTCCGAATTTAATCCATGTTAACTCTGATAACCCTTATTTGCAATGTGCAAATAACTCTGGGGGTTACTTTTATTCGCACAACAACAACCCTGATAACCCTGCAAAATGAAGAGATGATAACTCCGGTAACCCTTTCTGTATTTGAAGTAACTATTCACTTACATCTAAAATCAATGAAATAAGTGTTATTAATTTCAAGGGATTAAAACTTCACTTATAAAAACAAAAGAAGATAAATTTTTGTATCGAGTGTTTAAGCAGAGTTATTAGCACTACAGTTGATAAAAATATCAGGTGTTACCGGAGGAGAATTAAGAAAGTAAGGTGTAAAAATCGGGCTGTTATCTATGTTTAATTTACACTCTAATTGACATAAATCTAAGCTTAACGCATAAATTTAATTTGATTTTTAACGGTAATACATCGTTATAAATTCATTAAAAGTGAGCACGCAAGGAGCATAAATGATGTAGATAATAAGGGGGATTATAATGATAAATTTACAGGTGATTTTGAATGGTTTTTTACAGGATACTAACCTTATTTTTGATTGGTTTTTGAGTGTATTTATTGAAGTAAATAGTAGAGAAATAAGTGAATGAATTAATAATAAAGTGCTTTGTTAATACTTATTAATGGTATTCCTACCAGTAATTTTCAAAACTAAAATGTCCTGGTGAACGTCTTAAATGTTTTTCAAATCCTAACTCAATTAAAACATCTCTAGTGTCGTGAACCATCGCTGGGTTACCGCATAAATAGAAAAAACTATTTTGCTTGTTTGGTGATATCTTAACAGCATTCATAAGGCTACTATCTTTTAATAATTGCGGAATTCTTCCTGACATTATTCCGGGATGTTGCTCGCGAGAAACAATCGGTAAATATACTAATTTACCGTTATATTGTTGCAAGAGCTTTTCGATTAAAGCTTGATAAACGAGTTCTTGTTTAGTTCTAACAGCGTGCACTAATATTATTTTTTCAAACCTTTGTTGTGTTTCACTTTCTCCTAGTATTGATAAAAAAGGTCCAATAGCTGTGCCTGTTGAAAGTAACCATAAATTGGTAGCGTTTGAAGGGATTTCAGCCAGCGTCATGAAACCGCTAGGTTTGTCCCCAACATAAATATCGTCACCTATATTTACTTTTGCAAGTTTTGGACTTAAGCCTCCATTGGGCACATCAATAATAAGAAACTCCATACATTTTCGACCAAGCGCATGATTTGGAGAATTAACGAAAGAATACGCACGCCTGAGCCACTCGCCATTTTCATCTTGAAGGGCTAGTTTAGTAAATTGGCCAGCTACGTAAGGACCAATGTCGGCCTTAACCGTGATAGAAAATTCATTATCAGTCCATTGCTTATAATCAGTTACTTCACCCTTAACAAAGCCATTTAGTGTTAACATGTTGGAGACCTTAATATTTTAAATAACGACATTTATATGGTTAACTATAGAACTAGTGCATTATTTTACATAACATTTTTATAAATTTAGGAGATTCTGTTGAAGGTATATGGCGATAGTCAATCAGGTAACTGTTATAAGGTACAACTAACGTGTGCTTTATTAGATATTAAACACCAATGGCAACCTATAAATATTCTCAAAGGTGAGAACAATACCCCAAGTTTTCTTAATAAAAGTAAAAGTGGGAAAATTCCTTTGTTAGAGTTAGAAGATAGCCGATGTTTAGTAGAGTCCAATGCCATCATTAATTATTTAGCACACGGGAGTTCATTATTACCGACTGATCCTTTCTTATTAGCACAAGTGCAACAATGGCAATTTTTTGAACAATATAGTCACGAGCCTTATATTGCAGTTGCACGTTTTATAGAAAAGTATCTCGGCTTGCCAGACAACAGACGCGAAGAATATCTATCTAAGCAAGATGGGGGCTACAAAGCCTTAACAGCTATGGAGCGTCAACTAGAGAGCACTCAATATTTAATTGGCGATCATCTCTCGACAGCTGATATATCATTATTTGCTTACACGCATGTTGCGAATGAGGGGGCTTTGATTTAACCAGCTTTCCTGCAATTAATGCTTGGCTTGCTAGGGTTAAGCGACAAGACGGTTTTATATCAATGGAAAATGTTAATTAGTCGAAAGGGGTCTGCCACTTTTCTCATATAATTTATCAACTCAACCAATAGGCCATTGGCTTATTCAATAACCTATTGGTTGATATTTAAAGCTTATTCTTCGTTACGTTATTCAGATTTATCTCATAAATATTTCTACCAATACCATGAAATTCTTCATCGGTAAAAATAATGGTTTCTTCATCTACAAAGGTAATCGCTTCTTTTTGAGTAACTATGCCTAAATCAATGCGATATTTATCACCCGAAAAAAAGTCATCTCCTTGCCAGTTTTCGAACAACCAAATGCGTTGTGAGTCTAACAGCGCTAATCTTTTCTTGTTTGGGCTTAATGCAGCGGAAGTGATCCAACAAAGCTTTATTGCCAGCGTACATGTTTTAAATTTACTTATTTTTTTTGCATCATAATTAGCCGCATGATCACCAATTTTATACAAGTTGGTTATGCCATTAAAAGGTACCATGCGATTTTTAGTAAAAAGATATAAATGTCTTTTATAAAATACGAAGGCTTCAACATCAAATTCCATTTCACTGGGCTTTGGCGGGAAATTAACATGTTCAGGGTATTTGAATTTTATAATTTCAGCTTCTGTTACATCACCTTTAATATCGATAGGATTTTCAATTTTATAAATTGTTAACCATTTTCGTAGATTATCATTATTGCCAAAATCGCCTAAAAAGAAGTGACCAAAATCATCTTGTGTCATATCTTCCCAATCAATATTTTTAGCATTAGTTACGGTAATAGTTTTTTCAATGCTGCCTTTATTGTTAATCTGGTATAACTTCGCATCATCTCCGCCATCGTTGATTGCCCAAAGATTTCTATTTTTATCAAACTCTATACCCGATATTTCTTTAAGTTGAGGATCTATCGTTGCAGACTTATTCTTATACAGTTTATAGCTATTGGTCGCTATTATTATGACAACTGCAATGGCACTTCCGGTGAAAAATCCGGCGAGTGTTTTTTTCATAATTTTAAAGCCATAAAATTTAACGATTTAATTTGCGCGAAGCATAACAGGGAACTGAAAAAATTACTGTTTGATTTTGTAAATAAATAATTTAGCTAGCAATGATACTCAGCTATAGAGTTGATTGTAGAGTGTGTTTCATACTCAGTGGTGGCTATTAAATGAGCTATTTTAGCCGATATTGTATATGCTTATAAAAGGATAAGTTATAGATTTATTTGGGGCACATATGAAAATATCACTTAAATACTCGATTATAGTTATAATTGTTTTGTGTTTATCTGCTTGCCAGTCCACCCAATTATATCAAAGTAATTCCGCTGAAAACCTGCGCATGCAAGTTAATGAAGACAATCAATTTAAAGGTTTTAAATTGATTCCTATTGAAACTGAAAATGATATTTTTGCCTTAAGTGAAGAGATGAAACTCATGGCAAAAAATATTAGCTTACTGCGTGATCCACACACAAAAGCCACTCAGTTGATCAAACAATTTTTTAGTCCTGAAAATATCAATTTAGCTTATAAGTCAGGTGCTAATGTAATCGCTGCCCAGGCATTTAGAAATAAAGAAGCTAATTGCTTATCTTTAACCATAATGGCCTATGCTATCGCCAAAGAAGCAAAGTTAAACGTTGCATTTCAAAGTATTGATGTGCCTGAATATTGGGTACGCAATGGTGAGGCGAGCATGCTAACAGGGCATATAAACTTATCGGTATTACAACCAAAGTCACCTAATACCTTATTGTATTTTGACAGAAAAAATATTGAAATTGACTTTGACCCTTATGTTAAGAAAAAGGTATTCCCTAAACACCAAATTAATAAAAACACTGTTGTTTCCATGTTTTACAATAATAAAGGTGCAACAGCACTCATAAACGGTCATTACTTATTAGCTTATGCTTATCTAAAACAAGCAATTACAATTGATCCTAAGTTTTCCTCTGCTTGGGGTAACTTAGGTATTCTTTACCGATTAAACGGCTTAGAAGAAAGTGCAATGGCAACCTACCGACATGCCATTTATTTAAATTCTAATAATTTAACGGCAATGGAGAATTTAAGTAAACTTTTACACAATAATGGTGCATATGAAGAAGCTAAGTTAATCGACATTCATATCATGCGTAAACGAGCTGTCAATCCCTACTACTATGCATTACTTGGAGATGAAAAGTTTCATAAAGGTTATTACCAACAGGCAATAAATCACTATAAAAAAGCGATAAGGCTTAATAGTACAATCCACGAGTTCTATTTCGGCTTAGCTAAAGTACATTATATGCTTGATGATAAGGTAAAAGCTCAAATGTATATCAAAAAGGCGATTGCTAAAAATAAAGTGCCACAACTTGATAAACAATACCTCGTAAAACTTAATATATTAAAACAAGCATATTAATGTTGGATAAGTTCGAATTAATAGTGCTTAAAATTTATGGGCTTTGTGATTGTTAAATGAGCTGTTAAATATAAAATATTTAACAGGGCTACTCAGGATAAAAAAAAGCGTTATAATGTTCATCGTTAACATTAATTAAAAGAGGCTAACTCATCAATGGAAAAGCGATTTATAACGGCGCAAGAGTTACTTGAAGATTCGTTTCGTGTTGCAGCGAAAGTTTTCGAAGACGGTTTTAGACCACAGTTTATTGTAGGTATTTGGCGTGGCGGTGCACCAATTGGTATCGCAGTTCAAGAGTATTTTGACTTTAAAAAAGTTGAAACTGATCACATAGCAGTGCGAACGTCTTCATATTATGGCATTAATCAGCAAAGCAAAGAGATCAAAGTTCACGGTTTACATTATATTATTGAAAATGCGAATGCTGATGACGGGTTGTTAATTGTTGATGATGTTTTTGACTCTGGTCGCAGTATTGAAGCGTTAATAACACAAATGAAAAAGCTAACGCGTAATAACATGCCAAAAGATGTCAGAATTGCTTGTCCTTGGTATAAACCAACAAATTCTAAAGTAGACTTAGTACCGGATTATTATGTGCACGAATCAAAGGACTGGTTGGTATTCCCACATGAGTTATCTGGTTTAACACCTGACGAAATTACAAACGGTAAAAAAGATTTAGTCAATATATTAGATTTATTTGTAGAGAAATAAAACAAGACAACTGCAATAACTAATGTAAGAGCACTCTTATATTAGTTATTTTCCTCGTTTATTTTAACACTTCAATATTGCTCACTTGTAAAAAAGTAATGAATAAATTAAGTTATATTTTATAAGGTTAATTTAATTTAGGTTTTACTAGTGTATTTAAAAATTAGTTTATTAGTTTGTTGTTTAACATCATCAGTTAGTTTTGCTAAAACGCCTTTAGTACTATTATCAATTGACGGATTTGCTCAACGTTATATATCGCAATATCAACCACAAACATTAATAAAACTCATTGAGCAGGGAACCAGTGCAAAAGCGCTTTTACCCGTTTATCCAAGTAAAACCTTTCCTAACCATTTAAGTATTATAACCGGACGTTATCCGATTAATCATGGCATTGTTCATAACAATTTTTATCATCGAAAAATTGATAAAGTTTACAACTTGGGTGATGGTAAAAACGATACCCGTTGGTTAAGTGCTGATCCGCTATGGCATATTAATGAAATGCAGGGCAATAAATCAGCGGTTTATTTTTGGCCTGAGTCAGAAACACCCATAAATAATAAAACTGCCAGCTATTATTATCCCTATAAACATTTTACCCCTAATGAGCAACGCCTTGACCAAATACTTAACTGGTTACGTTTACCCGAGTCAGAACGCCCGAATTTTATTACCGGATATTTCGCCAGTGTGGATGATGCGGGTCATGAATTTGGTGAAAACTCACCACAGTTAATCAACGCAATTGATGAACTTGACCATTTGCTGTCAAGTTTTGTTAAACAAATTGAGCAAGAATTTAATGGTCAAGTTAACTTAGTTATAGTCTCAGATCATGGAATGACTAAAATAGATAAGCAGCATATTATAGATTGGCAACATAATATCGTTGACGGTGTTAAAGCCATAAATGGTTCAACGCAGCTATATTTATATAGTGATAATGATGACCAATTACAGCGCAGTATTAACTTATTTAAAAGCAATCATACAGATACCGAACAAACTCAATATCGAGTATATCAATATCCAAATTTTCCAACGCATTGGCAATTAAACCGAGAAACAGACTCTGTACCTAATGCAATTATAGAAGCTTCACCTTCGTATATTTTTAATAAAGAAGATTTACGTGTTAAAGCTGAAACTCATGGTTATGACGCTAAAATGTATCGTGATCTCGACGCCATTTTTATTGCAACGGGTCCTGCATTTTCAAAAAATAAAAAAATTGAGCCATTCGAAAATATCCATGTGCTTCCTATTTTAAGCCGAGCACTTGGATTGATTGATGTTAAAAACATTGATGGTAACTACGATATAGCATCTAAAATTGTCAAATGATGGTATTAGTTTCTAGCAAAGCATGTGGCTAACTTTAGACTTTGAGTTATTAAAATCAGGATTATGATATGCAAACGTCAAAAATGGAGCTATTCAACTTTACTGTTGTAAAAGGGCACCAAGTAGCATCAGGTAGTGCAAACGATTCTAGATTTCCTTTTGGAACAATTAATGCCCAAGTTTCACACTTTAAAGCGCTAGGTTTAGATATTAGTGAGTTTTATCCAGCTACCATAAATGCAGAGTTTAATAGTAGATCAATAACATTAAACCACCATGATTACTTTTTTAAACAAGTTAAATGGCATGACGATATACCAGCAGAAGATTTTAAATTTTGCCGATGTATTCTATTAAAAGAATATACCGAAATTTCAGCGCTTATATATCAACCACAATTTGACACTAAAACTGAACATCAGCAGCCCTTAAACCAACTTGAAATATTAGCTCCTTATATAGAAGATATTCATTATGGCGATTTACTCACGTTAAAAATTAATAAACATGTGATAACACTGTCTGAGTGATGATAGTTGTGTGTTTGATCACACATTATTCGTTCACAGCCTATTAAAATCATAAACTTGTAAATTATCACTTAAATAGCTTTTCAATAACATGCATAATAAGGTATGTTTTAAATACAATAATTATATTAATAATCTTCCTATGAAAATAAGTTATATCGCCCGTCAGGCTATACTCGACAGAAATCATCAAACGGTTGGTTACGAACTCCTCTTTAGAGATAGTCCAAATAATAAATTTCCAGAAATTGATCAAGATATTGCTAGTTCTAAACTGATCATACAAAACCATTTTCAAGGCGATATTCAGTCTGTTAGTTTAGGTAAATTAGCTTTTATTAATTTCACTGAAAAATGCTTAATAAACAAGTATCCACTCATGTTCGATAAAGCCAGTATCGTTATCGAACTAGTTGGGCACCAATCAGCGACTCAGCGTTTACTGAAAATTGTTAAGTATTATCATGATAAAGGCTATCAAGTTGCGTTATCTGAGTATGATTTAGACGTAAAGTGGGATGTATTATTCCCGTATATTGCGATGATAAAAATAGATACAGAAGTTACAAATGCTAAACGTATTCGCCCAATAGTTGAACGTATAAAACCCTTCAATATCAAACTAATTGCAGAGAAAGTTGAAACTAACTATCAATTACAGTCTTTGGCTGAAGTTGGTTTTGATTACTATCAAGGTTTTTTCTATCATGAGCCTGAAATTATAGAAGGGCAAACATTAGCTCCAATAAAGTCACAAATGTTGCACTTAATTAGTGAGACTTTTAACAAACCATTAGATTTTGATCATATTGCCGAAATTATTGGTCACGATGTAAACTTAACACTTGGTTTGCTCAAGTTAGTAAATAACGTGGCGACAGGCACACGTATTGAAATTACCTCATTAAAACAAGCAGCTGCGTACTTAGGTGAAGATAAACTTAAGCAGTTTGTTACCATACTTGCGCTTTCAAAACTTACAACGAGTAAGTTTACCGAAATTTCTAAACAGTCACTGATCACGGCAAGATTAATGGCGACACTGGCTTCAGAAAGTGCGTTTATGGAAATTAAAGACTTTGCATTTATAACCGGCTTACTAAGTTCAATTGAAGTGATTTTAAGTATGCCAATTGATGAAATCGTAAAAACCATGCCATTAGCGCAACCGATAGTAGACGCCTTAGTCAACCATAGCGGTTTATTAGGTGAGTTGTTAGATTTAACAACTAACTACATTACAGGTAATGGTGAAAATATCCAGCAACTAACTGATTTATATCAACTTGATGCAAACTTTATTCATAAAGAGTTTGTTAATGCCAGTAACTGGTGTAAGTCATTAGGTATTTAATAACTAGTGATTACTAATTAGTTAATTTTTGAATGGTTGATAAGAGCGTATTAATATACGCTCTTTTTTTATGCATTCTTTTTTATATAATTAAAATTATATAAAATGATTTTTACTCTTCTTTAGTTAACTTATCTTGTGTTTGTGTAATAAAGTCACTTGCATCGTGTCTTTCATGTAATTGCGTTGATAACTCACCCCAGGTTTTGTTAACCATAACACCACGTTTTACAGCAGGGCGTTTGTCAATTTCTTTAGCCCAACGCATCACATTCTTATAGGATACTAAGTCTAAAAATTCAGCGGCATCATACAAACGATTTAAAGCAAGCGCACCATACCAAGGCCAAATAGCAATATCTGCAATAGTGTACTCGTCACCACACATGTAATTATTATTTTCTAAATGTTTATCTAGCACATCAAGTTGACGTTTAACTTCCATCGAAAATCTATCGATACAATATTCTATTTTATCCGGAGCATAAGCATAAAAATGACCAAAACCACCACCAAGATATGGCGCGCTGCCCATTTGCCAAAACAACCAAGACATACACTCTGCCTTTTTACTATCGCTTGGTAAGAAAGTATTAAACTTCTCAGCGAGATAAAATAGAATTGAACCTGACTCAAACAAACGTGTAGTTTGTTCATTGCTAACATCTAATAAAGCGGGAATTTTAGAATTAGGATTGATCTCAACAAACCCACTACTAAATTGATCACCTTTACTAATATCTATTAAATAGGCATCGTATTCAGCTGCTTCAAACCCAAGTTCTAACAACTCTTCAAGCATGACAGTAACTTTGACACCATTAGGAGTAGCCAGAGAATATAACTGAAAAGGGTGCTTACCTTTATTTAATGTTTTCTCATGTGTTGCTCCAGCTATTGGACGATTTATACTGGCCCAATTTCCACCGTTACTGGTATCCCACTGCCAAACATTTGGTGGGATATATGAATTTTCATTACTCATGTTTACTCCAATTTATATCTAAATATATCATTTATACAGTATGCTAAGGCTACTAATAAAACAATGATGTGCATGTCAAAATTCAGAAGTTTTTAATTCATAATCAATGCAAATAAAATATAAGGCAATATATAAAGAAATATCGTTATGAATCAAAACGCTATGACTTTAATTATTAATAATCAAAAGCATGCGGGTAATAAATGATTAATCGACCTTACGACGCTTGCCACTTTCAGCACGTTTTTTGTTCTCACTTTGCACGTATACCGTGTCAGTAGTTGCCATACTTGCATGTCCCAAATCTTCTGAAATGTCTTTGAGAGGGCGCCCACGTTCGATTTCCATACTTGCTCCTGTATGTCTTAACCAATGTGCGGTAGCTTCTTTAAGCTTAAGTGCTTTATTTTCACCTTCAGAAACACGCATATTTTCATGTGCTTGATCGAAAACATTTTGAACTAACCGGCGCAAATGTCGTGATGTCATACCGCCTTGACCACGTACTTTCTCCACTAAAATAGCATTTTCATTACTTGATGGTAGGCCTAATAATCCACGGGATAAGCGGTAGCGTTCTAAAAAAGGTAAAAAATCAACAGGTACAGTAATATCACGAAGTTTACGGCTTTTACCAAACACCTTTAACCACCAATTTTCATCGTCATCTTGCCAAAAATGACCCATAGTGGGCGACCAATTAACGCGTTCAGATAACTCTGAAATCCTAAGGAAAAGTGTTTTAAGGGAAGCAATAACAAATAAGTTTCGTTCAAAAATGGGGTTTTCATCAGCCATTTCAACTGCGGTATCTAATACATATTGCCATTGACTCGACGTTAAACGCTTAATTTCTTTAACTTGTGAATCAATAATAAAGTGACGACAATCTTTTTTTGCTATTTGTGCGGGGTTACCAATACAAAAATCTTCAGCCATTAAGTAGTTATAGAAAACAATTATGGCGGTAAACATTGATGAAAGCGTTTGTTGTGATGGACGATATTTTTTCTTATCAACAACATATTGAGATTTTTGACTTTTTGGCGCTTGAATCTTATATGGAAACCAATGTTCATTAGCTGAAGAATATCCATTTGATAATTTGAAGCGTTCTTGATTTGACGTACCAATCCAAGTTACTGGTGGCTGCCAACAAAAGTCAGCGTATTCCAGTAAGTCAGATTTACGCAATTGGTCTATAGGTTTTTTCTTTTCAATAAATGCCCAAAGTAAAAAACGCTCAACGTCATTTCTAAATCTGTCATAAGTATGCAGCGATTTATTCCGACCAATATAAGTAAGAAATTGTTTGCCCCAATTAAACTGTTCAAGCCACCAGGCTTCATTTGCTGAAAATATTTTATTCAGCTCAGGATAATCTTCTAAATCAAAGTCACACAAATCTAGGTATGGCGGATATAAAGGTACAGGCTTATTTAACATTATTATTTGAATACCAAGTATAAGATGTATATGTGAGCCAGTTTAAAGCATCCTACCCACTATGTCCAATACTGAAGAGTATCGGACATAGTGGGGTGTGTGAATGCTTTGTGTTGTTGTCTCGTAATCACTGGCAGAAAGTAAATTTTAAAATTGACCTTATAATCAGAAATTTAGAAGAAAGCTTATAGCGTTTTTTCTAAGTAAAATAAACGCTATAAGATAACCGATCATCAATTAACACCTGATGTGTTTAAAATATAGTATAAAGGTTATATCCATCGTCGTTTCTTAAAAAACATCAACATACCAGTAATTGAAATTGCCATAAGTCCTAATACCCCTAAATAGCCATATTTCCAGCCTAGTTCTGGCATGTTAAATGGGCTGATACTTGAATCAAAGTTCATGCCGTACACACCAACTATAAAAGTTGGCGGTATAAATACCGTGGTAAATATGGTCAAAAATTTAATAACGTCATTTAACTTTAAATTAACACTCGTTAAATAGAACTCCATGAGTCCTTGAGTCATTTCATGGTAAGACTCAAGCGTATCTTTAATTGACTCAACATGATCGTAACAATCCTTCATGTGCAGTATTGTGTTCTTAGATATGACCGAATTTTCTTCCTCTCGTAATATATCGCCAATAAGATCTCGATGTGGCCATATGCGACGCCGAACTAATAGCACTTCTTTTCTCAGTGCATGTATCCGAGTTAGAATCGCCCTGTCCTTTGTATTTAGTAATTCATCTTCTATTGTTTGAATGGTTTCAGCATATGCTTCTAAGAGAGGAAAACCATAATCTATAGTAGTGTCTATCAGGCTGTACATCAGATAATCTGCAGGTAGTTTGCGGATTTTACCAACATTAGCCATTAATCTATCGATAACATGCTCGAACGGCATAAACGCACCGGAACAAAATGAGATAAGTGTATTTTTAGTGATAAATAGACTTACTTGTTCTATTTTAGTCACGCCTTTATCACTTAGGGGTAAATTTAATATGATAAATATTTGGTCTTCATTAAGCTCAACTTTAGGCCGTTGACCATTATTCAGTATGTCCTCAATATGTAACTCATGAATATTGAGTCCCTTAGCCAGAGTGATCATAGCCTCAGCAGAAGGATTTCCCTGAACATGTATCCAAGTAACATTAGTGTTAGCAATAAAATCTCGACAGGTAGCCAGCTCTAAAACGGTGTGATCTTCAATATCTGTTTTATTATAATCAATTAAACTAACGGTATAATTAACTACATCAGACTGAGA
The DNA here is from genome assembly GCF_003061515.1 of Colwellia sp. Arc7-D. NCBI lineage: Bacteria > Pseudomonadati > Pseudomonadota > Gammaproteobacteria > Alteromonadales > Colwelliaceae > Colwellia > Colwellia sp. Arc7-D. Next base: position 2,118,812 of record NZ_CP028924.1, on the reverse strand, counting down.
AATTGTACCGGGTTTAGTTCCCGGCTGGCTGTATTGTTTATTAAATAATTTCATTCACTTACTCTCATATTAGTGAAGACTAACAATACCATATTTTGTTATAAAAGCATCAAACAAGGTAAATAATAACATTAGAATTTTACTGTTTTCATATGCATATTCAATTACTTGGGCTGAAATTTTCTTTATAAGCCACATATTAATACTCTACTATAATTTAAGCTTATATCGGCTGAAAAATTACAATTCAGTATATTCTGGCAGATTTAATCAAAAATAAAGGGATCTTTTTTGGCTTTAGTGCGAATCCAATTAAGAGAAGATCTTACAGACTTACGCGCTAGAATATTTTTCTCAAGTTTGTGTTTACCTGGAAACGGGATTAAGCTCAGTCCAATCAACATGGTGATTAAACCTTGACCAGGTAGAACTAACATAGCAAGTCCACAAACAAACAATAATACCCCAAACAATACTTTTACTATATTAACTATAAAGCTGACGCCAATATTATTTATTGAGAAAATGTGAGTCGTTTCATTCGCGTTATTACTAACGCTTTTATTATTACTCATCATTATAGGGCTGTTCTTTTCAAGTACACTGTTTTTACGTAGAAAATATCGTGTATCCAATTGGGTAATCATGTAACTTATCACTATGAAATACGCGATTGAAGCGATTGTAGTTAGTAATATAATTAAGAATAAAAAGTTACTGCCTAAAGTGACTGTTAGATAGGTAGTAATGTTGTCGTAATATTCTTTAAGCACTTTTGTTTTCCATAATTTATTTAGCCGCTGATTTACAACTCATGAGTAAAGTTGGGTTTTATGCAAATATTTACAGCATTACTTGAATGGATCATTGTCCATTGGGTAACCATCATCGTTATTTTCCATATTAGCTTATCTCTGCTGACATCGGTACATGTACTTTTGTTCAAAGAAAATGAGCGCACATCTCTCGCCTGGATTGGCCTAGTGGTATTTTCTCCTGTTGTTGGTAGCCTATTTTATTGGTTGTTTGGTATAAATCGCATTAAACGCTCAGCGCAAAAAAAACACCCGCAAACACTTAAGAAAAAGCTTAAACAAAAGTCACATCACAAAGTAAGACCTATTGAATTTCACCGGCTACCGAATAATTGGCATTCAGCTGTTATCGCCGGACATACTATTCATCCCATTAATTATCTTGCAAATAATACCATTGCCCCTCTCATTAATGGCGATATGGCTTACCCAGAAATGATTCAATCTATTAATAGTGCTAAGCGATATATCGTTTTATCGAGTTATATTTTTGATTACGATTCACTCGGGCGCCAATTTGTTGAAGCTTTAGCACAAGCACATAACCGAGGAGTTATTGTTAACGTTTTACTCGATGGTATTGGTGTTGGCTATAGTTGGCATAAATCAGACCGCGCATTAAAAAAACTAGGTGTTAAAACTGCCCGCTTCTTACCCGCTATTTCGCTGACTAGTATTCGTTTTATCAACCTGAGGAACCACAGAAAAATTCTCTGCGTAGATGGTGAAGTAGCTTATATTGGTGGTATGAACGTAAGCCAAAATAATATAATTACATCATCAAAGCACCCTATTGATGATGTTCACTTTAAAGTGACTGGGCCCGTAATTGATCAGATCAGTCAGGTATTTATAGAAGATTGGTTTTTTGCTACCCACGAGTTAATTAAGTTCCCTCAATATAATGTTAAGAAAAGCCAGAGCGCAGATAAACATACAAGTAATAACATTGTAATTGCCCGCGTTATTCAAGACGGTCCAGATGAACATCATAATAGAATACGCTGGACCCTAATTAATGCCTTAGTAAGTGCACAAAAAAGTGTAAAAATCATGACGCCCTATTTCATCCCTGATCAAACATTAATGACGTCACTGCATGCTGCAGCATTGCGCGGCGTTTCAGTTGAAATTATTGTACCTGAATACAGCAACATTATTTTTGTTGACTGGGTGATGGCCGCCAATTACTCAAGAATTATAGAGCACGGTATAAAAATATATAAAAATACCAGACCCTTTGACCACAGTAAAATTGTGCTCATTGATGACATTTGGTCATTTGTTGGCTCTTCCAACTGGGATGCCAGAAGTCTTGAATTTAACTTCGAAATTAATCTGGAATGTTTTGATACCGAGCTAAATACAAAATTAACAGAATTATTTAACTCAAAAAAACAAAATGCTACACCCGTGACAGAAGGTGATATTAAAGGGTTAGCTACCTACAAAAAAATACGTAATAACTTTTTTCGATTATTTTCGCCCTATCTGTAATGCTATTAATTAATAATTTAGCTGCCATCTTATTAAAGGCCAAAACATTTCATGATTAAAAGCCGTTATAGCACCGTTGAATCACTGAAAATTATGGGCAGTGCCTCAGAACATTTGCTAGGACCAAACATAACAGTACTGTTGTGGAATGTTTATAAATGTAAAAAAAAGGGATGGCAGGACGATTTTATAACATTGATAGCTGATAAAAATTTAATTCTTCTGCAGGAAGCTATTGTTAATTCCCCTTTCGACAGCCATTTTAAAAAATCATTACAACATCAGTGGATTATGGCGCGTAGTTTTAAAAGTATAAAAACTAACATAGTAACTGGCGTTAAAACCGGCTCTACGGTTGCGGCAATAAAACATTATTTTTCAGCATCAAAACACAGTGAGCCGATATCAAAAACAAAGAAAATGTTGCTAGCAACCTTATACCCATTAAATATTAAAGGGCAGTCATTACTGGTGGTAAACTCACATCTTATCAACTTTGTTGCATTCGAAAAATTTAAAGCGCACTTAGATCAAGTATTTGAAACGCTTAATAATCATCAAGGTCCGATAATATTGGCAGGTGATTTTAATACCTGGAATAAAAAAAGATTAAAATATTTTAATAGCCTAGCTGCGATATTTTTACTAGAAGAAGTTAAAATCGTTCGTCAGCCAAGACTAAAGCATCTATTTAAACATCTTGACCATATTTATTGCCGTGGGCTGGTGATAATTGATGCGCACGTACATACCGATATTCACTCTTCTGATCACTTTCCCATAAGCTTATCGTTAAATACGGATATTTTAAAATGAGTAAATTGATTACGGCTAAAACGTAAAACCGACAACCATTAAGACCTTAACGTTAAAGTAATTAACACAATGCCGTGATCTGTACTTTCGCCATCTCGTTCAAAACTTGGGTTAATTAAATGTCTGTCGTAGGTATTATAGTCACTTACTTGATATAAACTGTCATGATAGCCAGCGTCAAATTCACATGATAATAATATGTAATCAAGCACTGAACTGCTCGCTCCAAAGTAATGTGTAGGGGTACGCGTTACTTTTTTATCAGCATTATCACCTTTAGATTCAATAGCTTGAGAGCATTCGTTAGTTAATGCCATTTGGAATAGATCCCAGGCATCATTTAAACAATATTTAGCAAGATATGCGTCTCGGTCTATAGGAGAAACGAACCGAAGTGAGCTGGTCAACAAATGGCTTAAAATACCATCGTTGAGTGTGTTATTAAAATCCCCCATTAATATCATTGGATTATTACTAACTTCTCGCCGCCCTATCATGCTCATCATTAACAACGTTGCTTCGCTTCCACGCTGTATACTTGAGCCCCAGCTACCAGCAACTTGTGCCTTTAAACTGTCGATAATATTTTTTTCTGGCGACCGTTTTACTTTATCATCTTCTATACCAAGCATAGATCGCTTGGATTTAAAATGTACTACATAGCAATCACAGTGACCTAAATGAGGTACATCAATAGTCGCTCTAACTATCTGCCTGCTGAAGGAAAAGTCATCAGCTAAACCTAACGTTTGTGCTAATGCAGAGTCTGGTGTTACAGCTTGAGTATCAACAATGGGAAAACGAGAAGCAATTGCTACAACGGGGCTTTTATAGATAAAATCATCAATAACTACAGGTTGATCAACCACTGAAAAATATTCGTAACCTTGTTCAAACACCAATGCCTTTAGTGACTCAGTACTAAAAACCTCTTGAAAACCTATAATATCAGGCTGATGTTCGCGTAAATACTCTGTTATCCAACTTTGTTTCTTATGCCACTGCTCTGCACTATAAATACGTTCAAACTCATAAAATGCATTAGGCGGCTCAAGGTAATTGAACAAATTAAATGTGGCAATTGAAAGTTGAGCATTTTCAATTGATATTGAAGCGGTATCAACTGTTTTTGTTTTGATAGTATCTTTTTCACTTAAATGGCTGATGTGACGTTAACTCTTATAAATAATGAATGAGAATTATACCTCAATGAACCTAGAAGTTATTTTTAATCGTTATATTTTGCATAACTCTCAAAACTTCAACTTCTATTTCTGGCATAGATTCTGCTCTATTAACCTATACATGCTGTAAACGTTAAATAATCGTATTATTTTTAGCTATTGTCGGTAAATTTTTCAGACTACGGTGTAAATTTTTTACTTTTGCTTAAGCATGTTTTAATTAATCGTAATAAATCAATATAACAAAGAGGCGTAGTTTTTATTACAGTTTAGTTAATCGCTACCTATATATTCAGCTGCCTATGGTTTTAGCATATAAAAAAAACCAAAAAGCATTAACGAGCCCTGTTCTAGAATTCAGCCAAATATAATTAATATAAAACTAAAAGGAAAATAATATGAAGAAGTCAGCAACGCTTTACAGAATGCATACTAGTGAACACATTTGTCCTTTTGGGCTTCGTTCTAAAGATTTACTAGAAAGACAAGGGTTTGAAGTAGACGATCATAAATTATCTTCTCGAGAAGAAACAGATAAATTTAAAGCTGAACATGATGTTGAAACTACACCTCAAACATTTATTGAAGGCAAAAAAATTGGTGGTCATGACGCACTAAGAGAGCACTTTAATATGTCTCCTGCTGAAAAAACTGGTACTACCTACACACCTGTTTTGGCCATTTTTGCGGTTGCTTTTTTAATGGCCTTAGCAACAAATTTCGCTAATAACGACAGCATCAGTGTTATAAAAGTGATAGAGCTTTTTGTTGCGTTCAGTATGACCATTTTAGCGATTCAAAAGTTGAAAGATTTATACGGATTTTCTAACTCTTTCATTACATATGATTTATTAGCAATGCGTAACCTCAGGTATGCTTATATTTATCCATTTGCCGAAGCTTTTGCAGGTATTGGTATGCTAGCAGCATTATCTGGCTTTATTGTTGGACCGGTTTCTTTATTTATTGGTACAGTGGGTGCTGTGTCAGTGTATAAGGCTGTATATATTGATAAACGGGAACTTAAATGTGCCTGTGTAGGCGGAGACAGTAACGTGCCTCTTGGTTTTGTATCTCTGACCGAAAACCTGTTTATGATTTTAGGTGGAGCATGGATGTTAAGTAAAGCACTTGGTTTAACAAGCTAACACTATAAAACACAACTAACGCCCTCACTTCTATAATCATTTTATATGTAAGTGGGGGCTCTTTATTAAAGCGGATTAAGATAAGTTGCGTTGTATAAGCCCCATCAAAAAAGCATTTCATTTCAAAACAGTCATATTACATCATCAGGGTTTTATAACTAATCCATCAATTAATACCGTTAAATACTGATAAATATATTAAATTTCACTGCATTAAACCGCTTATAAAATGGAGTGACATGTTAAATATAGTATTGCTACTAGTGCATATATCGTTATAACTTTAATCAAAATAAACTATTAAGCCTAAACATATTACCAACACTTAACGCTAAAATAATTTATAGTTCATGCACCACGAATATAGTGCTATTTACTTAAAGGTTTCTTACTGTGCACAATACTTATGTCAAAATTATCGCGAGCACCGTTTTTGCCCTTTTCGCCTTTGCCGCCAACTCAGTTCTGTGCCGTTTAGCTTTAGGTACTAATGCTATAGATGCTACAAGCTTTACTACCATCAGGCTACTTTCAGGTATAGCCATACTCTTTGTGCTTATCCAGTTAACTCGATTAATACAAAAGCCAACAAAAGATTTAAAGCTACAATCTAAAGGAAGTTGGTTATCCGCTGCAATGCTATTTATTTATGCTGTAGCTTTTTCATTTGGCTATATATCGTTAGACACAGGTACCGGCGCATTAATATTATTTGGTGCAGTTCAAATTACCATGATCTTATCCAATGTCGTTTCAGGTAATAAGCTACATTTGTCAGAATGGCTCGGCTTAGCTCTTGCGTTTACTGGCTTTGTGTATTTAATTATGCCATCAGTTACTACTCCGTCATTAACGGGCTTTGTATTAATGAGCATTTCTGGAATGGCTTGGGCCTTTTACACTCTACTCGGACGAAAGTCTAAAAATGCACTTAACGATACAGCTTTTAACTTTTTACGCACCGTACCATTTATATTTATCTTAATGGTTTTTAGTTTAGATAGTTTACATGTAAGCTCATCAGGCATTATGCTTGCAATATTATCTGGCGCTATAGCTTCAGGGGTTGGTTACTTTGTTTGGTACATCGCGCTTGCTGGGCTTTCAGTCACCCAAGCAGCTGTTCTGCAATTGTTTGTACCCATAATTGCCGCATTGGGTGGTGTAATATTTACCAGTGAACTTATAACGGTTCGTTTAATAGAGTCATCAGCCTTGGTGCTAGGCGGTATTTTAATGGTGATATTAGGACGATATTATTTTGTTCAGTTAAAGGCTAAGCAGCTTAGCTAAACAAGTTATAATTGGCGTACAGTTTAAGCTTCATTATGTAATTGTCGAATAAACTGTATTGTAACTGTGAGATTGCTATCGTATTAAATTTAAAATTGGTTTAAATTCAGCCTTTCTACAATCTTGTAAAAGCTCATACAAACACATTTCTACGCCCGTTATGATAGCACCTTCACTTTTTAATCGGCTTACGCCAAGCGCTTTATCTTGCTGACTACGAGAGGAAACACAGTCATTTACCAGTTGTACATTATAGCCAAGGTCTAACAGCCCTACCGCGGTTTGATATACACATATATGTGCTTCTATGCCACAAACTAGCCATGTTTCGATTTTTTCTGCTTGTAAAGCATTGATAAAATTTGGTTCAGCACATCCGTTGAACGTAAATTTTGTTACAGCGTTAAATGATTCAATAATAGATTTTAGCTCATCAACCGTACCACCTAACTTATCCGGGTTTTGCTCAAGAAAAATTATAGGTAAACCTAATACCTGCGAGCCATTGATTAGTTTTTCACAATTCGCAATTAACGCTTTACTGTCATGAACTAAACGCGCTAGTTTCCCTTGAATATCAACAACAATTAAACCTGTATTTTCTGGTCTTAACATGATGTTTCTCCTTAGTTATTTAGCATGTGTATCGAAACAAAACCGAATCAAATATTACGTGTTTATACGTTATTAAAGCTACTTTCTTTGAGTAAATCAGTATCTAGAGTTAATGTATGCAGAACAGTAGGCTTACCTATTTTAAGGCACGCTCTCATTTTTTCTCTCGTACATTTAGAATCGTCTGGCCAATGATGATCATTTTCATAAACACTTAAGTCAGGCCACTGCGCATAGGCAATAAATTTTCCATTATCCGATTTATGTAATCTAGATCCTAAACTGCCAAAGTTTTCATAGATTATGTCCGTAGTTTCAACCCAGGCCTTTCGGAACTGACTTTCCATCCCGGCAATAACATCAAACTCTAATAATACAGCTATCATTTTTATCTCTTTAATTGACTTATAAAACTAGAACATATAAGTAAAACATAACGCCCTAAATAAGCGGCTGAAATATGTTTACTAAACTGGTTGATGCATCAATAGAAAATGTTTTTAGTCACTTATGGGTATGCTATACAAAATTTACTCTACAGGCATTTGATAAGTTACCCATTGAGTTTTATCTGATAGCTTATCGTAAACACTTCTCCCTCTATAGTTATTATCCGCTGTTATCCAGCGAACAAAAGGCCAATCATTTTTCGATGCAAAGTAGTTCAATTCTTTATATAGTGCATCGACTACTCCAACGCCTCTAGCTTCAGTTTTAACATAAAGATCATCAAGAAAACCAACCAACTTCCCCTGAGTGGAGATGGCATTGCCCTATAATGCATAAACCCAAGATAATTACCTGATTCATCTTTCGCTACAAGAGCATAAAATTTATTATTTACATCAAATATCCATGACCACACGGTATCAAGTATCGTTTGATCCATAGGCACTTTATAAAATTCAGCATATTCATAGTAAAGACTTTCCCAGCCTTCCCTATCATTCAAAGATAATTCAGAAACAACAGTTTTCATTTAAACCTCTTTTGTATGACGCCTAATAACAGGCTAAGTAGTGGTTGGCTAAAAATGTGTAGTAAGGTGGTACAAAATCAGAGTAAAAACAGCAAATTGTTTTATTGATTAAAGGTCTTGTTCGATTTTTTGGGCAATAACCTTTTTTAATACGAAGAATATAATTAATAAGTAAGCAATAGTCGCAACATGCTTAGCAACAACCTTAAATGGTGCTTGAGCTTCATATGCAAGTAACCCATCGGTAATTGGCATAACAACTGCAAATAATGCGCCCCACATTAAAACAATATAATTTCGAGTATATAAAAGATAACCAAAAATTAAGGTAATAAAGATTGTACGCGAACCATATATTTTAACCCAATCAGCATCTATAACCGAAAAAAGTTCAGTGCCTCTAACGGCAGAAAACATGGCTGGGTCAATGAAAGCAAAAGTACCATAGAATCCCTGCAACAAAACTATGAGTGCAACTAATACAAACCCTACTCTTTCCAATTTTGTACTTTTATTCGTCATAATATCCCTATTCACCTGAGTTATAGAAAACCGAACGCCCGGCTAACAGGCAATAAAATAGTTGGTTGCAATTCAACCAGTTGTTTGTGTTCGTATGAGCAGCTTGTTAGCTGTATTTTTTAGCATATACACGATAAAACATCGAAAAAAACAGGCAAATTATTGCAGGAAAAAATAATGCCATAAATTGATATTGTGCAAACAGAAATGCGCCTAAAGTACCACCAAATATGAAACCGACAATAATAATCAAGAAAAGCTTTGCCTTGCGTGACTCAAGAGCTTCACCTTTTATAAACCTGCCAAGCATGATACCTAAATCTGTGAAAATTCCTGTGACATGAGTTGTTCTTATTATTGCACCACTGTATGTTGTTGCTAATGCATTTTGAAGTCCACACGCTGCGGAAGCAAAGAATTGACCATATATTGAACCGGCAGATAAAAACCATAATGCGATTAGTAACAAAATAGACTCTAAGAGCAACACCGTATCATAATGTCGCCCTAGCTTTAGGCTTGAACCATCTAGTAATAATCCAGCAATCGCTGAACCAAATATAAATGAACACAAAATACCTAGCAAATGGATAATATTAGAAAAAGAAGAACCTAAAAAACTTGTACCCAATAAGGTAGCTGTGCCAGTTAAATGAGAGACTGCTTGATGCTCAAAGCTAAGAAAACCAATCGCATTAACGCAACCAGCAATCAAGGCAAAAATGAACGCGCCGACTTCTATCCATTTAGGTAATTGTGAAATCAATACTCAGTTTCCCTTTACAGCTAACGCCACGATAAGAGGCAAATAGTATGTTGGCTAAAATAAGCGACGCAGGAGCAAAAGCCAACTGTTTATTCCTGCTTTAACAAATTTTTATAAGAAAATTTAGATAAGCTTATTTCAACTTTTCATTTAAAATACTACTGATTTCAGCTTTTAAACGTATTAACGAATCTAGGTGGTTATTAGAAGTTTCTTCACCTTCTTCAGTGCGTCTAGATTTAGAAAACTTAACAATATTTAATGCCATATCTATTTTTTCTATTAAAGCTGAGGCATCTTCAGGTATTGGATTAATCCATTGTAATGAAGATTCTAAATCCTTATTTCCATTATCAGATAAAGATTTGATTAGTTCGTCAGAATGCATAAATTACCTTTACTTGTAGCGCCCATTTAAGGGACAAAATAGAGTTGGCTAAAATAGGTGAACGTAGTGAACAAAACAGCCAACTTTATTTTGTCCTGCTTTAAATTATTGTTATACGTACTATTTACCGCTGTGTTTTTTAAGTGATTCGTCAAGTGCCTTTTGTTTCTTTGCTTGTTCACTTTTACATCTGTTTTTTTCATACTCATATGGATGATTACAATTTTCGTCTGCACCCAACCCTATTAGTAAGCTTTCTTCTCTTTCCTTACACTTCATCTCCTGAGCTGGTTCCATATTTACACATGAAGCTGCTTTTCTACTAACACCAGCTTCTCCATAATCTTCAGTGCTATAAGAACTACAACCATTGGCTAGAATACTAATCAATGCAGATATTATTAACTTAAACTGTAAATTCATGCGCAAACCTCCCTTGTACGTATAACGCCGCAATAAGCGGAAAATTATAGTTGGCTAAAATGTTTGAGGAATGATCTTACACCACTTTCGTAGACACATTTCAAAGTCCTAATTTCTCATATTTTTCAGGCGTTGTATAACCTAAACTTGAATGTAATCGTTCTTGATTGTAAAACGCGATGTATTTCTGAATAACAGCAGTCGCCTCTTCTTGATTGTTAAAACGTTTGCCATGAATAGCTTCTGCTTTAAACGTATGGAAGTACGATTCCATCGCCGCATTATCAATCGGCGTTGCTTTTCGGCTCATACTCCTTATAAAACCTGACTTTTCCACAAGAGTTTTGAAATCATTCGCCGCATATTCAATTCCTTGGTCTGAATGAAATATACAATTATTATCTGGTGTTTCTGTTGCTAAGGCTGCCTTTAAAGCCGCTTGTGTCATTAAAGAATTTCGTTGACGACTAAACGACCACCCAATCAATTTACGTGTAAATAAATCCATAACAACCGCATGAAAGAGCCAACCTTTTTGAGTGCTGATGTGGGTGAAGTCACCAACCCACTGTTGATTCTTTGCGCTTGGCTTAGCGACATAATGCAGATGATTGCTTGTTGTTGAGTAATGTTTTCCTCTATTTGGTAAGCGCAAATATAAGTTTTTAGTCGAGCTACACAGGTTAAGCTCTTTCATTAGTCTCGTGATGCGTCGACGACTACAGCTAAGGCCTTCTCGATTTATCTGTACATGCATTCTTGGTGCGCCGTAGGCTCGTTTAAAGCCTTGGTGCTGCTTAATCAGTTCAGCCTTAAGTTGGTTATCTTTGACTTTATGCGCGGATACTGGCCGATTATGCCAGGCATAGTAACCACCGCGAGACACCCCCAACAGCGAGCATAATCTTGAGACATTACTTAAGGCATGGTTCTTTTTGATAAAGGTAAAATTAACTAGGGGTCTTCCTTTAAGAACCGCTCGAACTTTTTTAGAATTTCAATATCCTCTTCGCTGCGAGCTAGTTTTTTTTCCAACTTTTTAATGTGCGCATTGGCCTTAGCAAGTTTAAGCTTTTCGGGACTGACGGGCTTCTTCTCTTTGGATGGTTTTTCCATTTGATGATTTTTCATAAGCGGATGAGTAAACAATGACTCTTTACGGTATTCCATACACCAACGATAGAGCATGATGGGGTGAATACCCAAGGAACTAGCCACGTCTTTAGCTAAAACACCTTGCTGAGACGAGAGTAAAATAGCATGAAGTTTAAACGCTAATGAATATTGGTTGTAATGTCGCTTTCTTGTATGTCCCATGATTAACCTCTTTGGTAACAATTAAATAAATAACTGTCTACCAAAGTGGTACAAGATCAGAACGAAAAAAAGCCAACTGTAAATTTACCGTTTGATTGCCTTGTTATATTTTTAAATAAACAATACCAAAACTGCACCACCTACAACCATTATTGCAAAATACTCAGTACCTTTATTAAACTTTGTAAGTAAGCCAAAATATACATAACTTACGCAAAACATAATAACCGCACCAATAAATAATGAAAGAAATGTCGTTCCTGAAATAAGGCTAATTAATAAAATAGGGATACAAAACAACAGAGCTGGATTCAAAGGCTCTGATTTAACATCATGTAGTTTTAATGCAGCGAATAGAAATAATATTTTAAATAGCATCCATACCTCGATAAAAATATAACGCCTAATTAACAGGCAAAATATAGTTGGCTAAAATAGGTGAACGGAGTGAACAAAAAGCCAACTGTATTTTGTCCTGCTTGAAATTCTTGTTATGTGTAATTTGCCACGAACTGTTCGTCTAACTTTAACCCATGTGCAGTTTTATCTGCTACATAAAATGCTATTTTAAGTAAATGTGCAAATTTAGGATCGTTATCTTCAATTTCTCGCACAGCTAAATGACCAAAATTAAGAGTATGAAGTTTAGCGTGTTCGCTATTTTTACCCTCGAAGAAATCCACTAAAAATTGAAGCTGATTTTCTATCGATTGATACATTGGTAGAAGGCTATTTGAATTAATAGCGACTTTCTCTTTAGCAACTAGAAGAGCATCGTTACATAGTTTAGCTTTTATAGATTCTTGACTCATATTCTCGTTTACACATAACAGCTTATTAGACAGATAATATCCCACTTTCCACAAGCAAAACGTCCATCTAATGAATATTTATTCAAATCAATATACATAATTTAATATTACCATTCAATATGTTGTTAGGTACTGAATAAATAGATGTAGAAAGACAGATTAAATCTGCCTTTCTACAATAAAGCGGGATTCGCACCACCACTGTCTATAAATACAGTGTCGAATTGAGGTTTATTTAAATTATTTAGCTCACACATAAGATTTATTAATAATATCACTGCATACATATCAAAGCTGATTGCTTTTAAGACTTACATAATGTTGGACTTGGGTGCACAAGCGCTTTAGTAATTTTTCCATGTTGTTGCTTAACCTTTAGTCTATCAGCAGATCTATTTAAACAACCACTGACATTAAATTGATTATTTTTATGCGATAAAGTCGTGCTGTTAGTTATATCAATAACTAGTCCTGTTGATTTTTTCTGTTTTATTTTCTTTTTATTGCCTGTTGTTGCCGAGTTATCGTCATTCATAATTAATGGGTCAAGAGCAAAACTTTTCTCACGACTTGCTGCTACGATACAAATTCTATTTTCCGCTGCCAGAGATAATAAACCACAGTCCACCTCACTTGACTCTTGAATATCAAAAGGTATAAGCAGCACATGAATACAGTTTAAGGCCGCAACTTTTACTATTTCAGGCATATTGGCATCATCGGCTGTTAGCATTGCTATCTTTATAGCACCTTGCTCTAATGGCAATTCAACGATGTTTAGATCGTCCCCTAATTCTGTCCATTTATAACGATTACAAAAGTGTAACTGTTGTTGTAAGGCAAATACCCCATGATTATTAATTAATACAGCTTGATGAACACCATCAATAACTAAACTTGTACAAACATATTGAAAAGGTCTTAATGTTGCACTAATTTTACTTATGATTTCAGTGCACAAGACTTCTATTACATCAAGTTGTGATGCGTTATGAGTAATCGATTTATCGTCAATAAAAAATAGTTCAGGTAATTGAATAATATCACTGAGGTTGTTTTCGATGTAATGGCAAACATCTTCTATGGCTTGTTCGTTTGATTTATATGTTGCAAATAAGGCTACATTTGCAGTTTCGGGCACGTTGTTCTTGGTCGCTTTAATCTCAGCAGTTTGCTTTTGTAATGTTGCGTCTTGCTGATAAAGCTCAATACGGTGCTGGTTAAAAAACGCTGTGCCATCAGGGCGATATTTATTATTTAATCCTGCCTTTGCGGTATCTATATCTGCAAAAGTAAACCCTTCATTATTATGAGTTATCTGCGCTAATACCTTACCATTGGTATTAACTATTTGACTGAAACCCGTGCCTACTCCCCTTTCATTTAAATGTTCTTTCATTAGAGCACCAACATTATTCGCTGTTGCAATAAAAACATTATTTTCAACCGAGCGCGTTAAGTCATAAAAGTGGTTTTGTTCAGCAGTATTAGTACTTTGTGCATTACAGAGCAATTGTGCACCTTGCATGCCAAGTTCTCTTGCTTTGCTGTACGTTATAGCATTTTGTCCGGCTAATAAGCCTAGCTTGGCTAAAGGTGTTGTTATTATTTCAGTTGTATTATTGGTACTAATGAAATATTCACTTTCATGTGCTTGAAATGCTTGTTGGTCGGTTTGTTGAATCAATGCTCCGTCAGGAGAAATAAGGCAAGTAGTAACACTAATGTTCGATTTAATTGAACCGTTTGTAGTATCTCGTGCAAGGTCTCTACGTACAGTTGCATTGAACACGATATAACAACTGTGTTTTTTGGCTTGTGTAGCTATTTGTTGAAAAAAATCACCATTAAGTGCTAACGCTTCTTGCCATGCTTGCTCATGATCCTCGTAACAAGGTTGGGTATTACAATATTGGGGAAGTACGATGATATCTGGCTGACAGCTTGCCACTTCATTTATAATTCGCACACAAGTTGATATGTTTTCATGTGCTTTTAAAGACGTGGCGAACTGTGTAACGGCTACTCGCATAATGTATAAAATTCCAGATAATTTGATATTTGAACTGAATTAATTCAGGTATTAATAATTGTTAACCAGATTATATCATTTTCAACCTGTTTGTGACCTTGTAAATAGAAAGTTAACTTAAGGCTTCAATATAAAAACTTTAAATTCTGCACCAATATATTAATTATTTAAGTTACTGAAAACTATGTGAATGGGTATTAAAATATAAATAATAGCTAGACGATAAGCTTACTGACTGTTACGCTTTTAAATGATAAAAAATATCGCATTACTTAATTTTATAACTTTACCTTAATGTAAATTATAAACTTTATTTGGTGTTTGAACTCAACAAGCTTAATTCATAAGGAATACACATGAAAAATTTGATCATGATATTTGCAGCGTTATTTACAAGTTCGCTTCCAATGACATCAATGGCTGGCAATGTTAGTTCTGCTGTTGTGATAGAGCAACAACGAAGCGCAATTACAAAACAACAAATATTGTCTATGGTTGATAGTACAGAAGTTCAACAACAATTAGTTGTACTGGGTGTATCTTCTGCTGATGCAAAAAATCGAATTAATAGCCTTACTAATGCAGAATTAACTCAATTAAATATGCAAATTAATGACGCACCTGCAGGTAGTGGTATTGTTGGCACAATAGTTACCGTTTTAGTGGTAGTTGCAGTGCTTGATTTACTCGGCATAACCGATGCGTACTCGTTTATTGATCCTATCTAATAACATGATTATTAAACACCTTAAGGCTGGCATTATTGTCAGCCTTTTTTTACTGATTGGCTGCTCAACACCTCCGCAAACGTTACAATTAATGCAGCAACCGCCAACGAATATTCCTTTAACTTCGAATATTGAAGGTGTACCGTTTTACCCACAGCAAGCTTATTACTGTGGGCCAACTACACTAGCTGAAATATTTGAATTTAATGGCGTTAATTTATCGCCTGAAAGTATTGCTCCTCAATTATTTATTCCAAAAAGAAACGGTAGTTTGCAACTAGAAATGGTAGCAGCAATAAGACAACAATCCTTTCTTTCCTATGCGAGTAAAGGGTCTTTAGAACAGCTGCTAAAGCTAGTGAATCAAAAAATTCCTGTTATTGTTTTACAAAATCTAGGTCTGTCTTGGTATCCGTTATGGCACTATGCTGTAGTAAAAGGCTATGATTTAGAAACCCAAGAGTTTATTTTACACTCTGCAGATATTGAAAATCGTCGGGTAGGTATGAAGGTATTTGAGCGCACCTGGCAGCGGGCTAACTTTTGGTTTGTTGCGGCATTAAAGCCAAGCCAAAGTACCAGCGCGCTAAACGACTTTACCTATATAAGTGCCAGTCAAGATTTAATTTCAATCGGCAAAGGCCCTGCTGCTATTCCATATTTACAACAAGCTATTAACGCTTGGCCTAAAAATTGGTTAAGTTACTTTTTACTGGCTAATTATTATTTCGAACAAAATAATATAACAAAGGCAATCGAATGGTTTGAACAAGGTTTAAATTATGGCGAGCAACAAAGTCATTATTTAAATAATTTTGCTTATGCCCTACTTAAAAATGGTGATACTGAGCGTGCTAATACCATTATTGAAAAGGCACTAGCAATATCACCCACCGACATTAATGTTTTAGCCACACAGCAAGAAATCTTAGCCGCTATTAATTAGTGGCTTAATTGAACAAATATTTAAAGCGCATTAAATAATAAGTGCGCTTTAAATATAACTGAACATATAACTGAACATATAACCCGTTTACACAAGTCCCTATTCAATATCAGTTTGCATTTAAGCTGTGCGCTTGCCTAAATATTTTTTCAACAGCACAGGCAATATGGTTATATCTGTTAATAAAGCAACTATCATCGCCACACTGGTTAATAAACCAAACAACATACTCGGCACAAAGTTAGAAAACACTAACGAACCAAAACCTATCACTATGACTGTTGTGGTGTAAATTAATGCATACCCTACCGACAAATTTGTCCGTTTAACCCATTCGTTACTGTCCGTTTTATTGAGCTTTATTTCTTCTAAATAGCGATGAACGTAATGAATTGTGTCATCCATAGAAATACCCATGGCAACGGCTGCAATAGTGATGGTCATTAAATCTAACGGTATGGCAAAAATACCTAATATACCCATGATAACCGAGGTTGTTATCAAATTAGGCACTAAGGCTATCCAAGCAACTTTAAACGATGAAAAGATGATCATGAGTGTTATCGCCATAGCACCATAAACGATTAGTATGGTGAGTATTTGCGAGTCAACTAAGCGCGACAATACGTCTTGATATAAAATAAACAAACCAGTAAGCGTATATTGCTGTTTTTCAATGCCTAATGCAGATAATTGTTGGTGAATTTCCGCCAGTAAGTCAGCTCTGTTTAGGTTAGCCGTACTGTCTTGAACACGCATAGATATACGTATTTGATTATCTTTTTCTGAAAAATAAGCGCCAAATAATGCCTGTTGTAAGCTTGGATCTAAACTTTTATAAAGCGCAGTGAGTTCGTATTCTGTTAACGGTTTACCGTTCACCACCTGCGCTATTTTAGTAAAGTCAGCAATCGATGTAATCGCACCAATAGCTTGTTGATTTGCTAACATATTTTGAATTGCAGTAACCGTTTGAACGGTACTTGCAGAAATAACTAAGCCAGCCTTAATTTGCTCATCGGGTATATCAAACAATAAGTCAAACGGTGTTGAACCGCCAAACTCTTGATCAATATAAGTTAATTCTTGTCGAACATCTGTCGACTCATCAAAATAATTTAAAAAACTATTTTCAGCGGTTAACTTCAAGCACCCCAGTACACCAATAATGGTGATTATTGCAGAAAATACCACGATTAATTTAGGCTGCTTTTTAACAAATGTAGCGGTTGCAGTCATACTGTTTTCAATTTGCTTGTGCTGCTTCACAAACGCTTGCTTGTTAAACAATGCCAAAAGTAATGCCGGGAAAAAAGCTAAGCTAACAATAAAGCTTACGAGCATGGCCACTACCATCATCCAACCGAAACTAATGACCGGCTGTACGCCACTAAATATAAGTGAACCAAAACCTATAGTTGTAGTTAAACCGGCGTAGAAACACGGCTTTATTTTTTGTTTAATGGTCGCGAGTACTAATTGTTTGTGCGTCCAATCAGTGTGTTTAAGCACCAATTCTTGATAATGCACAATCAGATGAATGATCATCGCTAACGATAATATAATTTGTAGCGCAAATACGTTGGCTGAAATAACTGTAACTTTAAAACTAAGTGCCGCTAATAGCCCTATGGTTATAACTACACTGGTAGCACAACATACTAAAGGTAAGATTATCCAGCTAAACTGTCTAAATAAAAACCAAAGTAAAACAATAACGACCAATATAATTAACGAACCAAAAAGCAATAAATCACTTTCTATTATTTGAATAAGCTCATAAGACAATAAATTATTGCCGCCAAGGTAAAAGTCGCCGTCTTTTTTATAGGGCTTTAAAATCGAACGAATACTTTCTATTTCATCTATTCGTGCTTGTTCTAATTGTTTATTAAGACTTTGTTGTTCAGTTTTAAGTTGTTCAAGGGTATTAAGTTCTTGCTGGGTTAGATCTCGGCTTAATAAATGACGCTTAATGTTAATAATGTCATGTTTATTGGCTTCTAACTTTGGATCGGATTTAAACACAACTTGCAGCGACATAGCTGTTTGATCATCGTTGATCAGTAAACCTTCGTACAACGGATGTTTTTTCAAGCTCAGTGATAAGGTGCTTTCACTAAACTTTTGATTTTCCCAGGTAAGGTTTTTAACATCAGCAGAAACTGTATCAGCCGCGGTAAAAATAGGCATGTTAACAATGCTTTTTACTTCTTTAACCCGTGTTATTGTTTCTATTTTACGACCAATACTAGAAACAGTATTTAAGTTTTCAGTTGCAAATAACTGACTATTCTTAGGCTTAAAAGCAATTAAAATAAATTCTTCTGAGCCATAACGTTGGTCAGCAAGTTGCGTTAATATGTAATGCTTGTTGTTATCAACTAACAAAGTGTCAGCCGACGCATCAATTTCAAAATGCTGCGCTTGCCAAGCAAATATTACCGTTAGTACGCTAAAAACCAAACAAATTACCCAGGCCATTGATGTTGAGCTTTTATTAAACATATCTACTCCACTGCCCCGTCAATTTTACTAACTGGATTCGCTATCAATTTTTTTTGCTTTTCTGTTTTAAATATTTCATCTCTGCGTGCTTGGCCGTCACGTAATAAGTTCTGCATATATAAGTTTCTAACAAATTCGTAAGGGTTTTCAACATCCGCTAATACATCTGGATACTTAGCTAATATAGGGATTTGTGCTTGAATGCCATCAGCCAGTAATAACTGTGTGGCTACTTCATCATCGTTAATATAGTTAAGTGGATGGGCAAAATAATTAAAGGTTAAAGAAGCCGTATCACGTAAATCTGATGGGCCAAGTAAGGGTAAAACAACATAAGCACCGTGACCAACACCATAACTTGCCAGTGTATCGCCGAAGGTGGTTTTATGTCGTTCTACGTCCATCATACTATCAGCCGCGTCAAACAAACCAAGTAGTCCAACGGTACTATTAAATAATACGCGCGCAATACTTTTACCCGAGGCTTTAAACTCGCCTTGAAGTAAATGATTAACCGCATACAGTGGTTCTCTCAAATTATAAAAAAAGTTACTTATACTATTATCAACTGGCTCAGGAACAATTTGTTGATAGCCATTGGCAAGTGGGCTTAATACATAACGATAAGCCACATCGTTGAATTTAAAAATAGGCTCGTTAATAAAGCGTAATGAATCTTCAGGTGGCTGATAGCTAACAACACTAGGCACATTTTGCTCAGCCGCTAATTCGTAAGGACCTTTTAACGGTTGCTCATTCTTTATTGGGCTTTCAGATACGTTATTGCTAGCGGCAGAACACCCTGAACAAAGCGTTATTAAAAGTATGATTAATCCGCTGTGTAAATAACGGCGATTATGGTTCGAAAAATTAGAGCGCTGGCTTAGATTGTTTCTCATTAAAAACTCCCTTTAACGCGTTTAGTGGTACTTATATTTATTGTCTATTTAGTATAAGTTATACATCGTTTTATACGCTAAACATTTAAAATATGGCTAACACTGACCGCCAATGTTTTATCAATTAACTAAATACTAACACTTTAATTTTAAAGACACCTACCTCATCAGAAAAAATTAAATCGACGTTTGAATCATATAACAGTCTACATGGCAAAAATTAACTACAGCAAAAATTGAGAAACTGATGCAAAGTTAATCAGCATACTGCGATTCAAAATTTTAGTTCTAAGTAAATAATGACAGATGAACAATAATAATCATTAATAACTAACTAAATTGGTAAAAGGTCGATAAACTTGCTTATTAACGTTTAAGTTGTATTAAAAAATACCATCAGTGAATTAGGAGCACGTTAGTGCCAACATCTTCAATTATTTCAGACACGACAAAACCATCACCAAGTAACATAGCGGCACCAATAGCTAAAAAAATTCCTCATACAATGACTGTACACAACCATCAACGTGTAGATAACTATTATTGGATGCGAGATGATCAACGTAGTGATGAAAATATATTGGCGCATCTTAATGCTGAAAATAATTATGCTGATGCCATGTTGGCAGAACAAAAGCCGCTTCAAGAGACTCTTTTTCAAGAGCTAAAAGCGCGCATTGTAAAAGACGATAATACCGTGCCCGCCAAAGATGGAAAATATTGGTATCACAGCGAAATAAATGGTGAACAAGAGTTTTCAAATTTTTATCGTTCAACCAGTTTTGATGGTGAGAATAAAACCTTGTTGTTAGATGTTAACGCACGAGCGGAAAATCATGAGTTTTATGACTTAGGCGATGTATCAATTAGCCCTAATGATCAACTTATGTCTATATCGGAAGATACTGACAGTCGCCGTATTTATACTATTTGTTTTAAAGATTTAAACAAAACAGATGACTCAGCCGATACATATTTAGCCGACATTTTGCTTGAAACTGAAGGGCAAATTGTTTGGGCCAACGATAATAAAACCGTATTTTACGTGAAAAAAGATTTAAACACGTTATTAGGCACGCAAGTTTATCGACATAAACTAGGTACTGCACAAGCTGATGATGTTTTGGTGTATGAAGAGCATGATCATAGCTTTTATATCAGTTTAGATAAAAGCCGAGACGAATCTCAACTCTATATTTGTTTGCATGCTACAGAGTCAACACATTGTTTATCGTTATCTTCTGACGAGCCATATGGCGAGTTTATAGACCTAGTGACTTATCAAGAAGAGCATGAATATTACGCTGATAAAATGGGCGACTATTATTATATTGTAAGTAATTATCAGGCTAAAAACTTTAAGTTAATGAAGGTTTCAATTGATCAAGTTGCTGATATGAATAACTGGCAAGAAGTCATACCTCATAGAGACAATGTGCTACTTGAAGGTATTGAAATATTTCATGATTTTATTGTCACCACTGAGCGAGAAAATGGTCAAATTCGTTTTATTGTTCATACAATTAACGGCAAAAATGCGGGGCAGCAATATCCATTATCGTTTGATGATCCTTGCTACTTTGCCTGCCTAGGTGATAACCCAGAGCCAGACAGTACCGTTGCGCGGTTATATTATTCAAGCTTAACTACTCCTGGTTCATTATATGAATTTGATTTAGCAACAGGTGAGCGTAAGTTACTAAAACAACATAAAGTATTAGGCGATTTTGACAAAGATAAATACCAATCAGAACGACTATTTATAACTGCCCGTGATGGTGTAGAGGTACCTATATCACTCGTTTACCGAAGTGATAGTTTCAAAAAAGATGGCACTAATCCCCTGCTTCAATATGGTTATGGTGCTTATGGTATTACTATTGATCCTAACTTTTCCAGCCAAACCTTAAGTTTGCTCGACCGAGGCTTTGTATATGCTATAGCTCATGTTCGTGGCTCAGAAATGTTAGGTAGACAATGGTACGACAATGGAAAAATGGCGCATAAACAAAATACTTTTAATGATTTTATCGACGTTACTAAAGCACTTGTTGATCAAGGTTATGGCGCTAAAGATAAAATATTTGCTTCAGGTGGCAGTGCTGGCGGATTATTAATGGGCGCTATAGTTAACCAAGCACCCGAACTTTATTTAGGTATTGGCGCGCATGTACCCTTTTTAGATGTGTTAACCACTATGCTTGACGAAACCATTCCCTTAACTACCAATGAATATGACGAATGGGGCAACCCTAACGAGTATCAAGCTTATCAAGATATATTAGCGTACTCGCCGATAGATAATGTCAGTGCACAACACTACCCTAACATACTCGTAACTACCGGGTTACACGACTCACAAGTACAATACTTTGAACCGATGAAATGGATCGCAAAATTGCGAGAATTTAAAACAGACAATAACCTATTGTTATTCAAAACCGATATGGACGCTGGACATGGCGGCGCATCAGGACGCTTTAAAAGCTTAAGAGAGAAAGCCTTGGAAATGAGCTTTTTCATCTCTTTGTTAGTTAGCTCAACGTCTGAGTAAAGTGTTGTATAGAAGTGTTGAAGTCAAGTACCTAAGTAAATGTTTGGCGTTGTTATTCTCAAGATTATTTTTATTTCTCTTGTGAGTAACAACGGCCTAGATAAGAGTGACTTAGTAGTAATTTAAACCGCAGGTAAGTTTTCAGCTAGCCATTGCTCAAATTGTACAGGTGGCAAAGCCCCTGATATTCGAGCAATTTCTTTCCCGTGATGAAAGATCATTAATGTAGGAATTGAACGAATATTATAACTTCCAGCGGTATGTTGGTTATGTTCGGTATCTAACTTCAAAAAACAAGCTTTTGCAGACAACTTACCCGCAACCTGTTCAAAAGTGGGTGCAAACTGTTTACAAGGCCCACACCAAGAAGCCCAAAAATCAACCACCACAGGTAAACCATTGTCAGTAATGAACCGACTAAAATTGCTATCGCTACCTACAATAGGTTTTGTCGACAGCACTGCTTTACCGCACTTGCCGCATACAGGCTTATCGTTAAGTTTTACGCTGGCTAATCGATTTTTAGTACAGCAATTTGCACAAACGATTAGCATTGATGTATCAGACATATTAAATCTCAGTAAAAGTTGTTTGGTATTCATTTATAAAATATAAAGTAGAGTAATTATATGGGTTTGTGCAAGATTTAATTCAAGTGCAAGCTACATATTAATATGTTTTATAGTAGAAACATTAGCGAGTATGTATCTATTATATGCTGTTCATTGTTAATCAAAAGAATTTAGTATTACCTTTCTTAGCTAAAAATTTAATACAAACATTTAATTAAACGTTGATCACTGCCCTGTCTACGCTTGCTTTATATAAAACACATGGTTATTCTGATTTTTTTAAGTATTAAAGTTGACATATTAGTATGAAATTACCCACTACATTGCCAATAATTCTTGATGGTGGCATGGGCCGAGAATTGGAGCGTATTGGTGCGCCCTTTCAACAACCTGAATGGTCAGCACATGCATTAATTGAATCTCCCCATTATGTCTCAGAAGTTCATCGAAACTTTATAAATGCCGGTGCTGAAATTATTACCACAAATACCTACGCTTTAGTGCCGTTTCATATTGGTGAGAAACGTTTTAGAGAACAAGGGGCTGAACTCATCAAGCTCGCTGCTAAATTAGCTCGAGACTGTGTTAATGAAAATGACGTTAGTGAAAATAACGGTAATGAGAACAGCAAAGTACATTCTAATGTGTTAGTTGCGGGTTGTATTCCACCCGTTTTAGGATCATACCGTCCTGATTTATTTTCAGTAACACAAGCTAAACCATTGCTTGAAGCTTTAATCGTAAATCAAGAAGCTGATATCGACTTTTGGTTAGCTGAAACAATATCGTCAATCGAAGAAGCGACAATGATCAAAGCTCGAACGGCACAAACAAACAAAGCCACTTGGATTGCGTTTACTGTGAAAGACGAAATAAACACCGAGTCACGACTTCGTTCAGGAGAAACTGTTTTTGATGCAGTTAGCCAAATAGCTGGGCAACATGTTTCGGCTATATTATTTAACTGCAGTGCGGTAGAAGTAATGGAATCAGCGCTATTAAATGCCAAACAAGCGTTATTAGCACACGGGCTTGAAAGTGAAGTTCAGCTTGGCGTTTACGCGAATAATTTCCCGCCCATTGGTGAACTTCGAGAAGCGAACAATGATGAAGGTTTATCGATTATAAGAAAAGATATTTCGCCAATAAAATACCGTGAGTTTGTTTCATCTTGGATTAATGCTGGCGCATCAATTGTGGGTGGGTGTTGTGGCGTTTCAGCAGAGCATATTGAGAAATTAGCTGAGCTTAAATAACGTCCTTACCTCATAGCCTCGAAACTTTGAAACCAGTTTAAAAGTAAAGCCCTCTTCTGGGCCAAATTTAATATATTAGCACCTCTGTTCATCAACAAAGGTGTCTTGAGTCAAATATGCTCAGGTATTATCGGTGGCTTAACTGTTTTTATACAAGGGGCTAAAATTGTAATAACTATTGCAAGTAATGCTAGGAGTGCAGACTGACTTTATCTATGTAATAGCGTTGACTATTGTTGAACGGACAACATATCAACTGTATGTTGCCATTAGCTCAAATGACGTTTTTGTCGCTGTAACGACTTGTTTTTAACAGCAACGGTGGTTTTTGGAACCGCATAAAGGTTCAAGCCACTAAACAAGCTTTTTAATTTAGCTGCCTCATAGTCTTGTTCAATTTTTTCGATCATCAATGCATGCTTTTCTGGATATAAAGCTTCAACGGCTTGCGATATTAGCTCAAATAATTTCTTCAAATTAATTTTATGTATTTGCCCTGTTTTGTTAAATATCCATTCAGTTATCGCCATGAAATCATCAAACGGCTCATCAGACAATATATGAGGTAAGGTATATTTAAAACGCCCTGAATTACCAATCATGTCCCAATAACGGGCAAAGCGATTAATACGTTGCATGGTGGCAAAACTCACCCGGTCAGTACTTAATATATTAAATGGTGATAAAGGATTAAAGCGCAAATCGAACGCTTCGGTATGCCTAATTATTGGACTGCCTTTTAAACGTTTTAAAATACCCATCTGAATTTCATGCGGTCGGCAATGATACAGCTGGTTAAAACTATCTTTAAAGCTGTCGAAGGTTTCACCAGGTAAACCAAAAATAAGATCAGCATGAATGTGCGCGTGGGTATTATCTTTTAACCAAATTAGATTTTCTTTCGACTTAGCGTTGTTTTGCTTGCGACTAATATTTTTTTGTACTTCAGTGTTAAAGGTTTGTATGCCAATTTCAAACTGTAAGCTACCTTCAGGAAACTGCGCTAACAATTCCTTTAACTTTCTAGGAAGATGATCGGGCACCACTTCAAAATGTAAATATAGGTCGTCAGTCATTCGGTCTAAGAAAAACTGCATAATTTGCATAGTGGTATTTATGTTTAAATTAAAAGTTCTATCAATAAACTTAAAGTTACGCGCACCACGGTTATACAAAATTTCCATTTGCTCAAGAAATAACACTATTTCAAAAGGCACCGAAGTTTTATCAAGCGACGATAAACAAAATTCACACTTAAACGGACAACCACGAGACGCTTCAACATAAAGCAAACGATTGGTTAAATCTTCATCAGTATAGTATTGATAAGGCGATGCTAATTCTTTTAATTCAACAGGTTTCGAATTGAGAATTTTTCTATCCAAAGGCGCATCATTAATAATATCCTTACACAATTGATAAAAGCTTAAATCTGCTGGCCCTGTTAACACATAATCGGCACTGGCAACTATCGTTTGTTGCTCGGTTTCATAGCTAACTTCTGGGCCACCTAAAACAATTTTAATTTCAGGCGCAATAACTTTTAACAGGCTTACAACGTCAGTAGTTTCTACAATATTCCATATATAAACCCCAAAACCCACAATATCGGGTTTACTGGCTAATATTTGTTCAACGATATCAATGGCACGAGTTTGAATAATAAACTCTTGTATTTCACAAAACTCCTGCAACTCTTGTAAATTAGCGTACAAATAACGCAAACCGAAGCTGGTATGAAAGTATCGAGCGTTGAGGGTTGCAAGCACAATTTTAGGCGCAGCTTTATCAATTTTATGAGTGCTTTTCTGACTGTTATTTTGATGTTTTATATCTGCGATATCGGTAGCCAGATTAATTTTTGTAATGGGTAGTTCAGTGTGATGTTTTTGCGCTGCCATTTGTAAACTTAAATGCCTTTGATGTTATATCGGTGATTATACGGACATTGATTAAATTATTCAGTAATCTTATGCTTAAACAAAGCTTACTTGCTTTGTAATTAGCAGTAAAAGTGAAAGCTCAGTGGTTAACTAAACAAAATTTACGGGGAATACAGCAATAATGAATATTAATGAAATGACTATATTTTTAGGTTGGTGTACGGTTATTAATTTGAGTGTTTACTTGTTTTCAGCATTGTCTATTATCGTATTTAAACGCTTTACCACTAAGCTACACAGTAAAATAATGGATCTGGATGCTAAAGCATTACCTAAGCTGTACTTTAACTATTTGGGCAATTATAAGTTAGGTATTCTTATTTTTAATTTTGCTCCTTATATTGCACTGAAGCTAATGGTTTAAAAATGTGCGAGATTATGACTCGACCTTAACATTGTACTTATTTTTAATGCTGAGTTCATCATACCAGCCAATTTCTAGTAAAGTTCATCACTTGTTTTAATACAGGATTTTTTATGTGGATTATGCTTTTTTCACAAACTTGGCGGTTACCATCATTTCTCCTACGCCGTCTACTTTACAATCTAGCTCATGATTGCTTTTATCTAAAACGCGTCGAATAAGTGCCTTGGTACCTATTTTTATTACTTGTGAACTCGCTTTAATTTTTAAATCTTTAATGACAGTAACTTTATCCCCCTCAGTGAGTAATGCGCCGTTAGCATCTCTTACGTTGACGATACTACTTGCTTTTAGTTCTATGGGATCCCACTCGTGCGAGCACTCTGGACAAATAAGCAGTTGTTGAACTTTGTAAACGAATGCAGATTGGCAATTTGGACAAGCAGGATGCGACATTATTTAGTGACTTTTAGATGTAATTTTTATTATTTTAAATGACCATTAAATAGAAGTGAACCTATGTTTTTTTATAATCATGCTGGATAAGTTGATTTTAAGTCTGGCTTTGCTAATTTATTTACGAATTTTTAAATATTTTACAATATATGGGTTTTAAATATTAACAGGTAAGCTAACCATTAAATTCAATAAATTTTAACAGTAAAGCTGCTGCTGTTTTATTTTGTCCTTTGAGTTTTAAAACTTCGATTATACATTCAATAGTGCAAAGGCCTCCTTTAGGTTGGTTGGCTCTTAAATTGTATAATGAGGTGTTTTCTGGTTTCAGCGTAAAATATGATGCGTTTTTTAAATAAGGACTTTGATTAAATATTTTATTTGCTTCTTGCCACGTGCTATCAATAATGATGATATTTTCATAATCATTAAGTGATAACGGTGCTGTTTGAGGATTTAATATTGGTGTCTCAAGCGATAACTCTTCCTTTGAATACAATAATATCGCGTCGTTATTTTCTATCAACTGAACAAGATTTTTATTGGGGTTGACCCTTTGCCATATTATTCGCTCAACTATGTTGTTAGCATTTTCTATGGCGATAGTACCAGTGTTGGTTGCCCTATTTAACTCACGCTCATGTGTAAGAAGAAATATTTTCATCATTATGTCGTTTTCATATCAGAGGCTTTTTGATCTGACTTAGTTTTAGAACTAAAGATCAGGTTTGTTGTAAGTAAACTTAGCTTTTAGGCTATTAAATTTGTTCGTTGGCCAACTATGAACAGTTATCACCAGTTATGACCAGCTATAAGCAACATTAAATTTATGCCTAAAAGTCACCATCAACAAACTAGTTTACTGCAAACAACATTTTTTGAATTTTTTACCACTACCACATGGGCAAGGTTCGTTACGACCTACAGTAGGTAATGAACTGACTGGAACACTGTTTTCAATAATGGTATTTTCATCGTACAAAATATCCGATAATAAACCACCCTCACCCATTAATGAGTCGAATAATTCATCGCCTTCATTTGGCAAGTTTGCAAGTAATGCATCATCTGGTTCAGCGGAGTCTTCATCATCAACCCAAGATTCAAGCGTTTCTATCAGGTTAAACTCTGTTTGAATA
Organism: Colwellia sp. Arc7-D; assembly: GCF_003061515.1. Lineage (NCBI taxonomy): Bacteria > Pseudomonadati > Pseudomonadota > Gammaproteobacteria > Alteromonadales > Colwelliaceae > Colwellia > Colwellia sp. Arc7-D. Next base: position 2,090,840 of record NZ_CP028924.1, on the reverse strand, counting down.
AGCCCAGATTCAACTAATTTAGGTGCGTCAAACTTACTCCAAGCTTTTACTTCGTCTTGTTTAAAACGTTCTTCATCAAATAAATTTTCTTCACATAAACCTACAAACTGACTTTTAAACTGGTTAAGTTCGTATTCTATACATGAATCAGCTAGTGCGCTTAATAAAAAATTATTTATTTGGCTCGGCAAAGCTATAAATGCGGCAATCCAACGCGTTACATGTTCACTTAATTGTGTTTTATCAATTGTGCCAACGTCATATTGGGCAAAAACTGCTTCCATAGCCGATGCTTTGCAATACATAGCTTGATGACCATCGACAATATAGTCTGATAGCGCCTGTGTGTTACCACTTGCAACATTATAAAATAAGGTTGAGGTTAATTCAGTTAATGCATCACCAAAAACACGTTCAAGCGGTGTTAAAAAAGAGTCGGTACGTGAAAAGAGCTGTAGGCAATTTGGTAAAGCTGGTGTGTATTTAAGCTCTGCACATAATAAAATGCCGAAAAATAAAACAGCGTCTTGTTCCCCAGTAAGTGATGTGTCGTCTGCGATAAACTGTTCTATTAGTCGCTCTAGTTCTGGATAAAACACCAACCAATTATTTTTAACCGTCTCGAGTGCTTCAACAGGTAAATCGTTACCGTGTGCCTCACCTATCGCCAACAAAGCTTGTTCTAAATTCATGTATATTCCGAGTTAAATAATGAGTGATATGCCGCAAAGGTTGTATGGTAAACATTTACACTGCTCGTTACCATTTATAGCATCAGTTAAATTTTATTATCACTTTAGGTTTATTTACATTTTAACTGATATTTTACCCATGCAATGTGCCTAAACTTCTGTTGATAAATAACATATTAAATTATGCAGGTAGAATATTTAACCTGAAAACATGAGGTTTATAAGTCTATGCAGCTCGGTATAAGTAACTTCCTAAAGCTAAGTTAAGTGAAATAGTTTTTGTGTACAAGGTTAAGATAATAATGTTGAAAGCAGTGTATAGTGAATAACTTAATCAATATTGTGACGCTATCTACCGAACTTAAAAAGGTTATTATATGTTCAAAACTATTGTGCTGTTTATTTTTACGACACTCATTGCCACTCTACTTGTTTGTATTGTTTCTACACAAATTGTATTAGCTGATGTGCAATCATTTGGGCTTAATGTTAGCCATGATGTTCGTTTAAATACCACCCTTGATGACTTGATTGGACTAGGCCCCGTATTATATATATTAATTACATCTGGTTTTTTAATCGGCTTTATTATTGCTAAATATGCACATAAATATTTAGGTGGTAATAGAACGCTTTGGTATGTTGCCGCTGGTTGTACTACCTTCCCTCTGACAACCTATATTATTCAATACAGTATGGGCTTAACTATATTAGCGGCGGTGCGAACACCCATGGGACTATTCTTAGCTACTTTATGTTGCATATTTTCAGCATGGCTTTTTGCCTTCCTATCATCGCGATCGCATATTCACGCTAACAATCTAGGTAAATAAGATGAAAAGTAATCATAAAATAATTCAAAAAATCAGCATGAGTTTATATTTAATTATTGCTAGCACGATGACTTTTGCTGAAACACAGCCCAAGCAGTATAAAGTATCGACCGTTGTTGAAAATTTAAAGTTTCCTTGGTCAATCGCCTTTTTACCTAACAAGGATATGTTGATTACTGAGCGCGGAGGCAGCTTAAGAGTTGTAAGAGATGGAAAGCTACTTGAGCAAAAAGTCTCTGGTTTGCCAGATATTTATGTTGAAGGCCCTGCGGGACTATTCGATGTTGTGTTAGATCCTAACTTTGCTATAAACCAAAAACTTTATATTTCGTATAGTGGTGGCAGTGCAAGTAACAATTATGTAGAAGTGATCAGCGCCACTTTACAAGATATGTCATTACAACAAACCAAAGTTATTTTTACCGGTTCTAGTAGAAATACGCCGCATCATCATGGTGCTAGAATGACATTTTTACCTGATAATACCTTACTGATCACATCCGGTGATGGTTTTAATTTTCGAGATCAAGCACAGTCACTTGATAGCATGTTAGGGAAAGTCCTTAGAATTAACACCGACGGTAGCATTCCAAAAGACAACCCATTTATTGGTCAAGCCAACGTTAGGCCTGAAATTTACACCTACGGGCATCGCAATCCACAAGCAATATTAGTCAGTAAATCTAAAAAAGTTTGGCTGCATGAGCATGGCCCTAAAGGCGGTGACGAACTGAACTTAGTTAAATCAGGTACTAATTACGGCTGGCCTGCTATTACCTACGGTATGGATTATTCTGGCGCAGTTGTTTCACCTTTTACAACAGCAAAAGGTATGGAGCAACCCGTAACGTATTGGGTACCCTCAATAGCTCCAGCTGGTATGACAGAGTATCAGGGTAATATTTTTCCACAATGGCAAGGTGATCTGTTTATTGCTGCCCTCGCTGGGAAAAGCGTAAGAAGATTAAGTTTAGATGGCGAGAAAGTTGTAGAGCAAGAAACAATGTTAGCTGATCGAAAACAAAGGATCCGTGATATTAGAACCGGGCCAGATGGCTATATCTATGTGTTAACAGATAGCATAAATGGCGAATTATTAAAGATATTACCTGCACAATAAAGCGACTTATTTCACTCCTAATTTTAGTAAACAAACCGTTAATTTCCTGATTAGCGGTTTTTTTTAAATGTAAAATTCAAAAAGTAACTTGGACTCAACTCTAAGCATTAGCGCTACAAACCCTTTTTATCAAACTAAACACTAAAATAGCAAAAAGCCCGTTAACCTTACGATTTACGGGCTTTCTTAATGTGGCGGTGAAATAGAGGTTTGGACTCTACAAAAGGTTTAGCGCTAAAAACCATATTCTCGGTTTGGTAAACTCCAGACGAAAAAAAACCGCTAATAAATTAGCGGTTTTTTAGAATGTGGCGGTGAGATAGAGATTTGAACTCTAGAAGGGCTACAAACCCTTGCCGGTTTTCAAGACCGGTGCTTTCGACCACTCAGCCATCTCACCTGAAGTTCAAAAGCATTGCTGCTTCAGAACGGGGCGAATAATAAATACTGTTCGCGTCTTTGTAAAGTGCTAATTGCTAATAATAGGCATTTTAATTGATTTTTGTTACCGAGTGCTGAATAAACCATCAAATATTGATTTTATGCTCTCCTATTTGCTCTTATTTACACTTTTATTCTTAACTTTGTTTATTACGATTTGTAACAAACGTATGCAACAGTATTTACATTTTCAACTGTTATACTAGCTTATTACGAGTTTTAAGGAAGTGTGTTGCCTAAATCTAATCCATCAGTTGCTGATCGAAGTTTACTTAGTTTAACTTGGCCAATTTTTATTGATCTATTTTTCATTTTTATGATTAATGTCACTGATGCTTGGTTTTTAAGTCGAATATCAGATACTGCTGCGGCGTCTATAGGTGCTGTTATGCCTATTTTAGGCATTGCCTTTGCTCTTTATAGTACACTACATCAAGGCGGCAGTAGTGTTGCTGCACAACGAATTGGTGCTGGAGATTATAGTAAGTTAGCTTCTACTTATGGTGCCCTTTTTGCAATTTTGTTATTCGGTGGCCTTTTCCTGACCGTTATGATGATGTCTTTCGCCCCTACTTTTGCTCAGTGGATGGGTTTGCAAGATGATATGTCAGCTATGGCTAGTATTTATTTAAGTACCATAGGTATGGGCACTTGGGTATTAGCGATGCGGTTCGCCGCTGCAGCGGTTCTTACCTCGCAAGGTAAAACACATTGGAACATGTGGTCAACGTTTATAATGACCATAGTGAATATACTGTTTAATTATTTATTAATTGATGGAAAATTCGGTTTCCCTGCCCTTGGGGTTCAAGGCGTAGCCTATGCCTCTGTCATCGCCTGGGTTGTAAGCTTATGCTTTACATTGATTATTATAATTAAACACTTAAAAATCAATATTGCTTTACCCAACAATTGGGTGTTATTTAAAAAAGATAGTTCGCCTATTTTAAAAATAGCTTTGCCTTCTGTTTTAGATCCTATGTCATGGCAGCTGACGCAAATTATGATGACGGTGATGATTGTAACTATGGGCGAGCTAGCTTTAGCTACCCGTATCTATACTTTTAACTTGCTGTTTACGGCCATTCTTTATTGTTTTGCTATCAGTGCTGGTGTACAAATTAAGGTGGCTCATTTTATTGGTGCTAAACGATTTGATGAAGCACATGTTCAGCTGATGTTAGGCCTTAAAATTGGACTTGTTGGTTCAATGTTTTTTGTTTTTACATTATTAGGGTTTTCTGAATATTTTTTTAGTATATTCACCGATAACACCGATATTTGGGCTTTAGGGAAATTAATATTATGGGTCGCTATTATGGGAGAGTTTGGCCGCAGTATTAATCTTATTGTAGGCTCTTCATTGCGAGCTTCTGGTGATGCCCGTTATGTGTCAATTGCCGGCTTTATGTTGATGTGGTTCTTTGCCCTGCCTTTAGCTTGGCTTTTAGGGCTTCACTTTGCCTATGGTTTAGTGGGAATTTGGATAGCAACAAGTTTGGATGAGTGTATTCGCGGCGTTATTGGCTTTAAGCGTTGGCAAAGTGGTGTATGGCGAAATAAAGGCATATATGCTGAAGAAGTGCTGGTAAACGAGCCTAGTATAAATGAGCAAATTGATTACCAAGAAGCCAATGATTGCTTTGACACTTTACATACAGATCAAGTGAAAAAATAACCTTAAAATCGTCACAACTTTTATACGAGTCATCAGCTTATACAGTCAATTCTTTAGCTAATGACTAATCGATAACAGAAATATTAATAATAACGACGTTAATGATAATAATTTAACGTCGTTATTTAAGCGATGAAGGTTAGGTTTATTTAAACGATGCTGCCAAAGCAATGATATTATCGAGCCCTAACTTGTCTACAATGACTCTGTTTACATGATAAACACACGCTAGTAATTAGTTAAGCTCTATCTGCTCTTCTCTTTCTGCAAGTTGCTTGGCTTGGTTTATTCTTAACGCCAGATACAAATCAGAATGAACATATATTCCTTCATTGCCAGATTTTATTTCTGCGGTTACAAACCAGGCGAGTAATTGTCGCTTTCTTCCTGCAATTTCTAGGCGTACACCACGCTTTCTAAATATTGTATCTAGATCCGCTAACATGGCCATTACGCTTAAATCTAAATGGGTAAAGCATGGCACAGCATCAATAATGACACATTCTATATCATCTTTTTGTCTAGCGTATTGCTCTAATAATCTGCGTTTGAAAAAACTCGAATTGAAGTAAGTTAACGGCGAGTTAAAGCGGTAAATAAAAATGCCATCTATAGGTTTGGCTTTATCTGTGGTGTCTAAACTTCTTACAACGCCATTAACATCGACGCCAAGTATATGATCCGTTGGGCGCATTACTGTTCGAATAAATTGAAATAATCCAAGTAAAACTGCCAATGTTATACCAGGTATTACACCAATAAAAAGTACGGCAAACAGTGTTGTTAACGTTAAGTAAAAAGCTTGTCTGTCTTTTGATCTAAGCTTCCAAACAGATTTTAAATCTAAAAGGTGCGCAGAGGCGATAATTAATACGATACCTAATGCAGCACTTGGAATATATTCAAGCGGAGCGGTAATAAAAATAGCGATAATGGCGATAATTATGGCTGCAAGAATAGACACTAGTTGTGTTTTACCGCCGTTAGCGTCATTTACCGCGGTGCGAGATGCAGCACCACTCACAGCAAAGCCTTGCGACAGCGCCGAAGCAAAGTTTGCCATACCTAGCGCCATAAACTCTTTATCTGCGTCAATCTCGTATCCATTTTTAGCGGCAAAACTACGTGCGGTAAGCATTAAACTAACAAAGCTCACTATCGCTAAGTTAAGTGCGGGCATGACTAATTCACGAATAATCCCGATATTAAAATCAGGTGCCTTAAATAACGGCAAACCTCCGTCGACAACACCAATGGTTTTTATGTCAAATTGCTCTAAATTTAAAAGCCAGACTAATGTTGTTGCAACAGTAATTGCGATCATAGATGCAGGCCAAGTTGGCTTTACACGTTTAAGTAAAAAATAAATACCAACCGTGAGTAAAGCCATTAATAGCGTAGGAACATGCGCTTGCGCTAGGTAGTTTGGTACGCCACCTAAACGTTCAAGCAGGTATTTTTCGTCAAAAGTAAAACCAAAAATTTTAGAAAATTGACCAACAATAATGGTAATGGCGACACCATTTAATAGCCCCATCAAAATAGGTTTTGATAAAAAATCAGCCAATACACCAAGTTTAAATCGACTTGCAATTATGCACCAAAAGCCAGTCATAACAGTCATGGTGATAACGAGTTGCCAGTGCTTAACAATATCTCCTGCTGCTAAAGGAGTAACAACAGCGGCAATTACCGCACAAGTTGCTGCATCAGGCCCAATAATAAGTTGTTTAGACGTGCCAAATAACGCATATATAATCATCGGTAATACGCAAGAATATAAACCAACAGCGGCATTAACGCCGGTAAGTTGTGCGTATGCAATAGCGACCGGTAAAGCGACTGCGGCAACTGATAGTGCTGCTTTAGCGTCATCAGCAAACCATGTACGTTCATAATTGAATAACACATTCAAGCCGGGCATGACATTATATAAACGTGACAACAAAGCTGTTTCCTTAGTGAGCTAATAATGGCTTAATAATAGGGTTATTAGAGTATAAAATATAGTGAAAATACGTACAATATGAATGAAATATATTATTTTGATAATAGGCCATTACACCAGCCTACTTGTATGATTGAATTTAAGTTTACTTATCGAACTCGGTTTGTTGTAAAGAGATATAAAAATTAAGAAAATACCGATAGTAACTGCGCATTATCGATATTTAAAAGACACCAACATTAACCCTTTATGGTGTAGTAGCCTTTTGTCATTAATGATACGGTAACATCTTGCAAGCTTTCGTTTTTCCAATACCAACCGTGTGAACCTTTAAAAGGCGTAGTAAGTGAACCTTGCATGTTATTTGATGTGGTAATAGAAAAACTTTCAAAATAGCCCGTTTTATCCTCAGCAGGCTCGCCATGAAAATCAAAATAAAGTGCTGTGCCATCAGTTTTCCATTCGTACTCCACATGAGCATGTTTTTCCATGTTTAACTTATATTCTAAGCCCTGACCTGCTGGAATGATAATTTCAATATTATCGGTACGTAGTTCATGATTTTGTTCGCCACGATCAAGCACAATTTTCGGCACTTTTTCTGAAGCTTCGGCTATCGCTGTAAGGCCTAATTTAGCCCCAAGTCCTGTGGGGTCTATATTGTATTCTGCCGGTAAAATACAGGTAATAAGCAATATTAACGCTACTAATAGTGCCATAACACCTGCTTTAACCAGTGTTTTAGTCGTATGTACTGGGATATTAAATTCGTTCATGATAAATCCTGATATTATATTCAATTGAGCATTAAAATTTTTTAATTCATTAATAAGCACTAAGCGTGCAATTCAACAAAATTAATTGACAAAGTAACCGGTCAGTTGCAAACCAATTAGCATCAGCCCGGCACTCATTAAGGCTGTATTGGTCATTATGGCAAAGCCCGAGTAGCTTGAATGTCGTCGCCAAAGATTTAACACTATTAACACCATGGCAAGTGCCAAAAACTGTCCTATTTCAACGCCAATATTAAATGAGATGATGTTGGTGATTAAGCCGTCTGTTGGCAGCTGAAACTCTTGTATTTTAGTTGCTAACCCAAAGCCATGAAATAGTCCAAATATACACACAGCAATTTTTGTATTAGGCTGATAATTAAACAAACGCTGAAAACCGCCTAAATTATCAAAGCCTTTATAGACAACTGATAAACCAATAATTGCATCAATTATATAAGGGTTTATCGCAATGTTACCAAACACACCATAAAGTAAAGTTATACTGTGGCCTAGAGTAAATAGGCTTACATATAACAGCACATCTTTACTGCGAAACAAAAAGAAAACGACACCGACTAAAAATAATAAATGATCGTAGCCCGTTAACATGTGTTTCGCGCCAATATAAATAAACGGAAATATTGCTGAGCCTTGGTTAGCTTCTAAAAATTGTTTGGTAGCGTCGTCTACGCCGTGTGCTAGTAATGAAAATGATGTGAATGAAGCTATGACTATCAGTAGCGTATAGATTAATTTATTGCTGATATTCTTCAATGAGTGTTCCTTATTTTTATAATTATTTAAACAGTACTAAAGCGAAAGCAATACTATATTTGTATCTAAAAGGAATATGCTAAATAATAGTTATATTATTAACTTTATTATTGATAATCATGAACAATACTCCGCAATTGATCAGCTTAGTTGACCTTTCTATCGCTTTTATTCCCGTTGTTATCGCATTATTTTTTTTATATTTATGGTCTTTAAATGTAAAACAAGCAAGCTATGCTATTGCTCGGATGTTAATACAGTTATTACTTATTGGCTACGCCCTTAGCTATATATTTTTCTCTGATAATGTTTGGCTTATATCGACTATATTAATCACAATGGTTGGGATTTCTTGTTGGATAGCCTTACACACCCTGCCCACCTACCGTTTACTGCTATTCAAGCAAGGTTTTATTGCCATTATTTGTGGTGGTGGTTTTACTTTAGTCTTTATCACTCAAGGCGCATTAGTAATAACGCCATGGTATCAAGCACAAATTATTATCCCATTAGCTGGCATGATATTCGCCACCGCAATGAATAGTATTAGTTTATGTGCTGAGCGTTTATTTTCTGAAATGAACAATGGGGTACCTTACCATCAAGCAAGAAAGAATGCGCTTAATGCGGCAACGATACCCGTTATAAACACTCTATTTGCTGTTGGTTTAGTCTCAATACCTGGCATGATGACAGGGCAAATACTCTCAGGTGTTTCACCTTTAATCGCCGCTAGATATCAAATTATTGTTATGTGTATGATTTTTGCCTCAGCCATAATATCGTCAGTGATATTTTTAATCTTGTCTGAAAAAACAGTAAAGTTAATCACAAGCCAAAATTCAAACCCATAGCATTAAGCACTTAGTTTCATATGGCACTAGAAATTGATAAAAATCCCAAAAGGAACTACAATGACTTTATCAGTAGATAGAGGGCTATTATATGACAGTTTCAAATTATCAAAATAAACCCCAAAAAATCAGCAGTTCAGTGGCATTTAAACTGGGTAGCAATATTTTAGAAAAATGGCGATGCAGTGCAAGCGATAAACAAGCCATTCTAGGGTTAACTAAAAGTAGCTATTATCGATTTCAAAATAATGAAAGTGCTACGCTGTCTAACGATCAATTAGAGCGTATTAGTTATATCGCAAACATACATCAAGCATTAAAAATGGTTTTCTCTAACCCGGACAATGTTTATGGCTTTATGGCGATGAAAAATGATAACCCGTACTTTAATGGTAACTCACCGTTATCACTTATTTCGACGGGAAAATTTGGCACCTTATACGAAGTGTTTAAACGAATAGACGCTATGCGTAACGGTCAATGGTAACGTGAAAGTACCTACTAAAGTAATAAAGCTTAAAAACAAAGTGACATTTAGGTTGGTCAATTCAAAGTTCCCGCCTATTACGCTTTTTGATGATGTAATAAGCTCTGATCATTTTGAAGCGGTTTATGCCATTCAAGCGTTAACTAACCCTAGAATTTTAAATGAACTTGGTAACTTATCACTGCTTTCAACCCAAGAAATTCCGTTCGGTATTGACGGTGTTAACTATGTTACAGCCCCTTTTACTCATATAAATGTTGATGGTTCACGTTTTAGCAATGGTGACTTTGGCGTACTTTATCTTGCAGACACTGTTGATACCGCGATTAAAGAAACGCTTTATCATCAAGAGAAATACTTTCAAAACATAACGGGCTTGCATTACGACACGGTAGATATGCGCTGCTTAAAAGTCACCTTTAGCGCTAATGTTGCTGATTGTTCAAAAGTTGAAGGAATTAGTGAGTCTGACAGTTATGTACAGCCAAGAATACTTGGCGCACAGCTTAAAAAAAATAGTCAGCAAGGTTTTCAATATCAGTCTGTCAGAAATCAGGGTGCTACTTGTTGGGGGCTTTTTTCACCTATTCATGTCTCTGCCGCTATTCAAACGAAACATTTTGAGTTTATTTTTGACGGAAATTCAATCGCCAAAGTTAGAGAGCTTGTAAGTAATTGATTGAGTAAATACATATCAGAAATTAAATCTTTAGATGATAGGTATTGATAAATATCTGAAACCTATTAACTCAAGCTTATGATCAAAAAAGGGTTATGATCACTTTAGCGTAATCCATAACCCTTATTTATATATACCTGCTTTTATAATCGTCGTATCTTTTACTTACGTTATTTTATTGTGTAAATAGTAAGTCTACCGATTAAAATGAAAAGTCTTCACTGGCTAATGACATCATCGAATCAGAACCACCTGCAATACAAGCAGCGTGACCTTGGGCTCTAGGTAATATACGTTTAAAGTAAAACTCACATGTTTGAAGTTTTGCTTGATAGAAAGCAGCATCTTCAGCGCCAGTTTTTAATTTTTCATGAGCTACTGAAGCCATTTGCGCCCAAAAGTAAGCCAAGGTAACGTAACCCGCGAACATAAGGTAATCAACTGAAGCCCCGCCAATTTCATCTGCATTGCCCATGGCCTTTTTACCTACATCTGCCGTAATATCCTGCCATTGTTGAAAATAAGCACCTAGCGTTTGTATTTGCTCTGTCATCGCTGCGTTATTCGCGTTGGCTTGACAAAATTGAGTCACATCAGCCATAAATGGTTGTAAAATTGCCCCCTTACTGCCTAATATTTTACGCGCAAGTAAATCTAATGCTTGGATACCCGTTGTACCTTCATAGAGACAGCTTATTTTGGTGTCACGCATTAATTGTTCCATGCCCCACTCTTTAATAAAACCATGTCCACCAAATATTTGCACACCATGACTGGTACATTCAAAACCTAACTCACTTAATAGTGCTTTTGCTATCGGCGTTAGTAAAGCGAGCTTAGTTTCAGCATTTACAGTTTTTTCTTTATCTTTTTCAGCATGTGTTATATCAACTAATTGTGATAAATATCCGATAAGCGCTCGGCCGCCTTCAGCAATAGATTTTTGTGTGAGCAACATTCTACGAACATCTGGATGTACTATGATGGGATCAGCTGGACCATTTGGGTTTTTAATCCCGCTAATTGAACGCATTTGCAAACGATCTTTGGCATAAGCTAATGCACCTTGAAAAGATGCCTCTGTTGCTGCAGTACCCTCAAGGGCCACACCTAAGCGTGCTGAATTCATAAAAGTAAACATGCAGTTTAAACCGCGATTAACTTCACCAATTAAATAACCTTTGGCATTATCAAAATTTATCACACAGGTTGCATTAGCGTTAATGCCCATTTTGTGTTCAATAGAGCCACAACTAACACCGTTTCTGTCAGCTACCGTTCCGTCTTCATTTACGTTAAATTTTGGAACAATAAATAAAGAAATTCCTTTACTACCTTCTGGTGAGCCAGGAATACGAGCAATAACTATATGTACGATATTGTCAGATAAGTCGTGCTCTCCGGCAGATATAAATATCTTTGAACCGGTTAATGAATAACTACCGTCTGCACTCAATTCGGCTTTAGTACGCAGCATACCTAAGTCAGTACCACAATGCGCTTCGGTTAAGCACATGGTGCCTGTCCAACTACCTTCAACTAACTTTGGCATAAATTGTTGTTTTTGAGTTTCAGTACCATGTGCCTCAATAGTTGCTAATGCGCCATGACTTAAACCAGGGTACATAGCGAAACTATGATTTGCTGATGACATCATTTCGCTGATTGCACTATTGAGTGAATGCGGTAATCCTTGACCACCAAATTCAACACTTTGAGATAAAGTAGGCCATCCACCTTCAACATATTGTTGATAAGCGTCTTTAAAACCATCAGGTGTTGTTACTACACCATCTGTCCAAGTACACCCTTGTTGATCACCAATTTGATTAAGTGGCGCAATAACTTGCTCAGTAAATTTGGCGGCTTCTGATAAAATAGCATCAACCATATCTTCACTGGCATCGTTGAACCCTAAGTGTTGATAGTGTTTGTCACAATTAAGTAATTCTTGCATGACGAACTTTATATCTCTTATCGGTGCTTTATACTCTGGCATTTAAATACTCTCCACATTAATTTATGACAACATTACAATCACTATATACATATAGTGATTATGCTAATTACATTGATGTTATAAAACAAATGAATATTATTAATCACTATCTATTAAAAAATCGTATACAGAAAAGCATTAATACTGCCAAAGATTATAAAATGCATAATTAAATCAATTGGTTTTTCTCACATCTCGTTTGCTACTTTATGGCTCAGCCTACTTAACCAGCCCTACTATATTTTATTGGAATACATCACCATAATAATTATTCATTGGTTTTATAAAGAGTGTAGATTTAATATAAGTACATGTGCTTATTTTTGTAAGTTACTCGAATGGTTATTAAAATAATATTTTATATGTTCATAAAGGATGTCTTATGTCAGTTATTACCTTGTTAGAAGAGCGGTATTCAACTCGTGCTTATTTAAGTAAACCCATTCGCCAAGAATTACTTGAAGCAATTTTTAAACAAGCGCAACAAGCACCATCAAACTGTAATGTACAGCCTTGGCAGACTTGTGTTGTTTCAGGCGAGAAAAAAGAGCAACTGAAAAATGATTTAGTTGCGACAATTATGCAAGGTGCAGCGCCAAACCCTGATTTTAACTGGTTACCTAAATATGAAGGTATTCACCGAGAACGACAGTTCGGTTCGGCTAACGCATTGTATTCTGCAATTGGTGTAGCGCGTGAAGATAAAAAAGCACGACAAATGGCAATGATACGTAACTGGCAATTTTTTGATGCGCCGCATGTAGCATTTTTTACTATGGACAAGTACCTAGACATAATGGGCGCTGTTGACTTAGGCATTTACGCACAATCTTTATCGTTAATCTTAGCTGAACATGGCATTTCATCTTGTATGCAAGGCGCTTTGGGACAATTTCCAGACCCCGTTAAAAAAGCGCTTAACCTGCCTGAACAGCGTGGAATTTTATTTGGTATGTCGTTTGGTTACGCAGACGAAAGCGCCGCAGTTAACGCTACTCGCACCGAACGAGAAAATGTGGCTAATGCCGTTGAATTTTTTAGCTAATATTGATGCAAACGATGCCGCTAAAAAGCCACTACATAGATATTGAAGGTGTTAACATACATTATGTTAGCGACGAACCATGCGCAAATGAAAATACCAATACCGTTGCTACATTGGTTTTTCTTCATGGTTTTCCCGAGTATTGGCAAGCATGGCAACATCAACTCAACTATTTCTCAAATAACTATCGTGTTATTGCTCCTGACTTGCCCGGTTATAACCTAAGCGATAAACCCAATGATGTTAATTTTTATCAGGTTCCACACTTAATTGCATTTATCAGTAAATTTATCGCAGCGGTAAGCCAAAACCAAAAGGTATTCTTAGTCGCACATGATTGGGGGGGCGCTATTGCTTGGCCCTTAGCCGCGTTCTATCCTCAATATATTGATAAGTTAGTCATTTTAAATGCGGCGCATCCAAGTACTTTCACTCGTGAAATGATCAACAATCCCCTACAACGCAGTAAAAGCGACTATATTCATCAATTAATTGACCTCAATGCTAAAGATTTACTTCAACAAAATAATTATCAGTACTTGTGTGAAAAAATGACTTTTTCTGATGGTTCTTCGGTATTAAATGACAAAAATAAAACCTTGTATATTAATGTTTGGCAACAAACGGGGGTTATTAATGGCATGCTTCAGTACTACCGTGCTATGCCTCAACTTGCTTCAAAAAACGAAAAAAATTCAAACGAGCAAGTAAAGCAAGTTACTGAGATGAAAATACCCAATATTCGAGTGCATGTTCCCACCTTAATATTATGGGGAGAACAAGACGAAGCCTTTGTTGTAGAGAATCTAGACGACCTTGAGCAGTATGTACCAAACTGCACGATTAAACGTTTTCAAGATGCCAGCCATTGGTTGATGCATGAAAAATCTACTGAGATTAATTACGCGATTGAAGGTTTTATCTACGCTTAATTTTTAACTCTTAAGCAATTTTATTAAATAACGAAGTAAAGTCATTAGATTCACTAATAAATATATGCAAAGTCTTGCTAAATTCATCGAAGCCTTATGTGTTTTATGTATAAAGCAAGATAGCAATAAGTTCGTTATTTTGTGTTTATAGGAAAGCAAATATAGCTAGAAGAATGCAATCAAAAGCAATTTATACAAAATAACTGTGCCGGTAACAGGTTTGCTAGTTAAGCCAACAAAAGTAAAGCGCTGTTATTTCGACATAAATTTAACCAAGAACGTTCAATAGCCTCCATTGGAGATGAATATGCAAGGTACAGAATTAGTCACATTAGTTAATACTCAAGTGGTTCCAATATGTATATTTTTGATTATGATGGGCATGGGATTATCGCTCGTACCAAATGATTTTAAACGTATCTTAAAATATCCAAAAGCAGTATCGGTTGGCTTGCTTAATCAATTAATATTACTTCCCATTATTGGCTTTACACTTGCTAATATTATGCCATTAGAACCTGAATATGCGGTTGGTGTTATGTTGTTAGTGCTTTGCCCTGGCGGTACTACCTCAAACATGTTTTCGCATATCGCAAAAGGTGATGTTGCACTTTCTGTTACCATGACCGCGGTGGCAAGCTTAATCACCGTTTTTACCATTCCAGTTGTGTTAAATTTATCACTTGTGCACTTTATGGGTGAAGGTAGCGAGTTTCAGCTCCCCTTAATACCTACTATTATCAGTTTAATGGGCTTAACTATTGTGCCTATTGCTATTGGCATGTTAATTAAATCTTTTGCACCTCGCTTTGCTGATAGTAGCCAAGTATTAGTGTCGAGATTTGGTATTTTGTTTTTAACCTTGTTGATTATATTTTTAACTTATGTGCAACAAGATATTGTTGTATCGGCTTTTATTGCTACAGGGCCAGTTTCTCTTATATTAAATATTTCAACAATGGCGTTAGGCTACTATTCAAGCCGCTGGTTTGGTTTAAATGCCGCACAAACCACCTCAGTGACTATTGAGGTAGGCCTACAAAACAGTACATTATCAATGTTTATGGCGTTAACATTATTAGCGAATTATAAAATGTCGTTTACCCCTGCTATTTATACTTTGGTGATGTTGTTTACCGCAGGTGTATTAGTGAGATTTTTACGCGCTAGAGTTAACTTACCCGCATCGCAAGCTCAAACCTAATTAATTGAAATAGCAATAATTTCGACATTAGTTACGTTATAGTGTCGTATTTATCAACTAGAAATAAAGAAAGCTAAAGAGAACTATTATGATAACAATTCATCATCTAAATAAGTCACGTTCAACCCGTGTGCTTTGGTTATTAGAAGAACTTGGCATGCCATATAACGTGGTTAACCACGTGCGTGATCCGCTAACAAGATTAGCTCCAGAGAGTTTACGACTGGTTCATCCGCTTGCTAAAGCTCCCATTATTGTTGATAACGAAATTACTTTATGTGAATCGGGAGCGATTATGGAATATTTGCTTAATCAAACCAACAATGAAAGCCTTCGTCCCAAAATGAATACAACTGAGTACTACCATTACCTAGAATGGCTTCATTTTGCTGAAGGATCACTAAGTTTACCGGTCATCAGCACGTTATTAATGTCGATGGAAACACGTGATGGTAAACAACCTCTTGATGGCTATATCGCTAAGGAAATTAATTTAGACTTTTCTTATATTGAAAGTACTTTAGCAACACGCCAATATTTTGCAGGTGATTGTTTTACTGCTGCTGATATTATGATGACAATTGTGCTTGAAATGGCTGATAATCTAGGGTTACTAAAATCTAGAACTTATACCAAAGCCTATTTAGATAATGTAAAACAACGCTCTGCCTACCAAAAAGCAGCAAGCTTGGGCTGAACTATAATGCGCAGACATGATAACACAACATAAACTGCTCATGCTGTGCACTTATTTAATCTAAATCAACTGAAACTTTCGTCTTCTATTGATAATGCATAATCTTTATACAACATATCAGATTGTAATATATGTTGAGTAAGCCAATTGTAAACAAACATGGCGATTTTATGCTGTATTTCAACAGTATAATGATCCAGTTTCTTTATTAAAGCCATAAGGTTAGCTTTTAATTCTTCATGCTCTTTTATATGCTTTTCAGTGTCTGGATAATTAATTTGTTTTAATAAGTTTTCTTCTGATTCTAGCTGTAAGTCGATATATGAAGTTAAGTGCTGAGCAAGTATAATGGCAGACTGTTTCTCATCTTTATGATAAAAATCATTTAACATGGTAAATATCATTTCATGTTTATCATCAATATCTTTATTACCTAATAGGTATTTAGGTAACCATTTAAATACCACCTTTTTGTCTTTTTCTTTATATTCCAGCACTTCATTAGGTAGTTTTATCGCTTTAATGATACTTTTTAATATGGCACTTTTTTTAGAGGGTTTTATTAAATAACCGCTCAAACCCAATGGAAACCAGCGTTTTATCACTTCTCTATCGCGATCTTGAGTATAGGCAATAATAGGTACTTGATTACCTTCTTTGCGAATGATTTCTGTAATTTCAATACCGTTTAAGGTGGGTAAGTCATAAGCTAAAAGTACAACGTTGGGTTTAAAGTTATTTATCTCATCTAAGGCAGCTTTTCCATCGTTAACTAATACATACTTAAATACTGTATCAGAAAATATTTTATCAATAACATGGGCGAACATATTAGAAGGTTCAGCCACAAGCACCTTATAACAAGTACGTTGAAAGTGTTCTATATCTTGTACCTCAGCACTTAACAAGCCTGTATTTACCCTTTCAGACAGAGAATCTTTAATGTTGTTTTGAATAACCTTTGCTTTTACCGCTTCATTATTATCTTTTAATTCAAGTAATTGATCTAAAATTCCCTGAATTTTACTCGAAACAGTGTCATTCATTTGGTCTAGTGATAAACCGACAAGATTTTGTAAAACTACTTTAGCTTCTTTGTCCTCAATGGCGGTTTGCGTAGCTGACAAGATATCTTTTTCACATTGATTAACACCTTCTATGAATGTTTTTTTAAGTGCTACACCATGCTCAATACATGAGGCAAGTTCGTCTTCACCATCACTCACCAGTTGATTTAAGCTATCGTTGTTACGGCTTTCTATTAGTTTTAATTCTTTTAATAAAACCAGTTTTAAGCGGTAAGGTTCATTTAACGGGTTAATAATGGCATAGTCGTCAAACAAACCATTCTCGCAAGCCAAATAAGCTCGAAATGTTTCGCGGTTATTGATCAATAATATGGCACTATGAGGCGCAATATTTTGTTCATATTCTTCGAGATAATTGATATAAAATTCAATTGTATTTTTGATGTTATTTGATGAGAGTAATAAAACCTTAGGTTTCATTGCGGTTAAGCTATTTAGTTTATCGGGGCTAAATTTATAAGTTTTAAAGTTCAAGCCTAATTCTGTTATTTGTTGAATTGCAGGCTCTACAATATCTCGCTCTTGATAAACCATAACAATGTCAAGTTGATTTGTAATTTTAGCCGGCTTCATTTATAACTTCTCTCTATTAACACAGTTTAATTTGTAGCTATTAACTTTATCTAAAAATGTCATAATTTTTACCGGTTAACTTTGACGACATTATTAAATGTTAATAAAGTTTTTTGATAAATATGTCGATATAGCAGGTACTTATAAAAGTAATAGTAGTTAAAAAATTAAAATAAAGCATGGTTAAAGTGTCAATTTTTTAAATTTATTTGTTATTTTATATATAAAGCGAAGATTTAGTCTAAATTTCATACTATCAATGACTGTATATTCATAAAAAAGACCTCAGTACAGTTTTGCTAAATAACTAAACATGAAGGTTAACATCCTTGTTATAGTTAAAAGTTTTAATAAAAACACATATTTTGCTGGTGATTGTTTCTGTGCCCTTGGTAATATGGACTTACTATTTTAAAATAGTAAAAATTAACTTTATTAGCAATAAAAACAATAATCAAGCTAGCATTATTCAAAACATCTGCAGACAATAGTAAGATGATTTTGAATGTAATAACATTTACTATTTTCTTATTAAGTCATTAATAAGAAACTGAAAACAATAGGAAGCACCGTGGAATTAATCGATTTAGACATTAGTGAAAACATAGCAACAATTACCCTTAAAAATGGCAAAGTTAATGCTATTTCCCATCAAGTAATTACTGAAATAAATGACGCGTTAGATCAAGCAGAAACTGCCGGTGCAGTGGTTATTTTAACAAGTCAGCCAGGAATATTTTCTGGCGGCTTTGATTTAAAAACAATGAAAGAAAGTTCAGCATCAGCAGTAGCTTTAGTTACTGCTGGCTCTACTTTATCTCGACGTATGTTGTCTTTTCCTTTTCCTATAATTGGTGCTTGTACAGGGCATGCAATAGCGAAAGGCGCATTTTTATTACTTAGCTGTGACTACCGTATTGGCAGTTTGGGCAAATTTAAAATAGGTTTGAATGAAGTGGCTATTGGCATGACAATGCATCAAGCTGGCATTGAAATAGCCCGTAATCGCATGCCAATCAACTACTTAACTCGTTCTGTAATCAATGCTGAATTATTTTCACCAGAAACAGCTGTTCTAGCGGGATTTTTAGATACGCTAGTTGAACCTGAACAATTATTAGATACAGCTAAAGCCGCTGCTACTCAAATGCAAGCTTTGAATATGAAAGCGCATCATGGCACTAAATTAAAAGAAAGAAAGGATATTTTAGCCGCACTGGATGCCGCTATAGAACTTGATTCAGCAATGGTTATTGCTTTATAACTGAGTTTGTAATGTTATGCACCAGCGTTGTATTACTGAATTAGCGTTAATTTAACAATGATTTTATAGTTGGTTTTAAAATTATCGCCATTAAAAAGTGAGCACCTAAAGCGTGCTCACTTTTTTTATATTTAACCCATTAGTTATTACCGTTATCTTTGATAAATTTGATCACCACTTGCGCTAACTGTTCGCCTTGATCTTCTTGTAAAAAATGCCCCGCGTTGACTATGGTGGTATGGGCTTGACCTTTTGTACCCGGAATTAACTTTTGCATTATTTTATCACCACCAGCCGTGATCGGATCTGAATCACTAAATGCGGTTAAAAATGGCTTATGCCATTGTCTCAATATCTCCCATGCTGCCAAATTACTTTTTGTTGCAGGATCATCAATACTTGTTGGTACTAATAAAGGAAACTGTCGGGCCCCTGCTTTATATTTTTCTTCTGGATATGGAGCATCATAGGCCGCAATAATTTCAGCAGATAATACTGAGGTTGTTCCGCTATTTATAATGTTACCCGCTGGAAATTCTGGAACTTCTTGAGAAAATTTTTGCCATTGACTGAATGCTTCTCCAGGTGAATGCTCTCCTGTGGGTAGCATAGTGTTCGCAGCGACAACGCCACTAAATCGCTCACTTTGTTCAGCAACTAAACGTAACCCTATCAATCCGCCCCAATCTTGACAAAACAAGGTGATGTTGGACAATTGTAATTGATTAAGTAATGCGTGCATCCAATCCACGTGGCGTTTATAAGTATAGTCAGAACATTGGGTCGGTTTATCTGAACGACCAAAGCCGATCAAGTCGGATGCAATAACCCGAAATCCTGCACTCACTAAAACTGGAATCATTTTACGGTATAGGTAACTCCATGAAGGTTCACCATGCATTAATAGAATTAATGCACCATCTTTAGGCCCTTCATCAATAAAGTGGACTCTTAGCTGCCCACCTTCGGTGTCATCCACCATCAAATAGTTGGGTAAAAAGTTATAAGCTTCAAGTTTGTCAAAACAGCTATCGTCAGTGCGCAGATAATTCATGTAACCCCTCATAGACCTTATTATGATTAATACGTTAAGTTTTTGTTGTCATATTATTCAAATAATCACCGGCAGTTTAGCTAATTTCTTTAATGGCGCGACCTATACCATCAACGGTTAAAGGAAACATTTTA
Source organism: Colwellia sp. Arc7-D (assembly GCF_003061515.1). Classification (NCBI taxonomy): domain Bacteria; kingdom Pseudomonadati; phylum Pseudomonadota; class Gammaproteobacteria; order Alteromonadales; family Colwelliaceae; genus Colwellia; species Colwellia sp. Arc7-D. The sequence goes on along the minus strand of NZ_CP028924.1, from coordinate 2,070,565 downwards.
TCGCTAATAATATCTTTGATGATTGAGATAGAGTGATAATAATCCCATTGATTTTCAGGTTGAGGATTTAACCAAGCAACTTTAGTGAAATGAGCTAAAATTTTGCGCATATATTCAAGTCCAGGCTTTTCATTCCAATGCTCAACACTGCCACCAGGTGCAACTATTTCATAAGGCCCCATTGTTGCGTCACCGACAAATATAACTTTGTAATCACTACCAAAGGTTCTAATTATTTCATCTAAATCAACGGTATCATGTCTTCGACGACTATTGTCTTTCCATAAACGTTCGTAAACACAGTTATGAAAATAGAAAAATTCGAGATGTTTAAATTCGGTATGCGCGGCAGAGAATAATTCTTCACAGGTATGAATGTATTCATCCATAGAGCCGCCAATATCAAAAAACATTAACACTTTTACCGAATTATGACGCTCTGGTTCCATATGCACATCGAGCAAACCACCATTTTTCGCTGTTGACCGAATAGTGGTGTTAATATCAAGCTTTTCACTGGCGCCTGTACGAGCAAATTTTCTCAGTTTTTTAAGGGCTAACTTTATATTACGTGTCCCTAGCTCTCTGTCTTGGTCAAAGTTTTTAAATTCACGTTTATCCCAAACTTTTACTGCACGGTTATTTCGATTACCGTCTTGCCCAACACGAATACCTTCAGGGTTATAGCCATAAGCTCCAAATGGTGATTTACCGCCAGTGCCTACCCATTTGCTGCCACCCTCATGCCTCTTTTCTTGTTCAGCAAGGCGCTCTTTAAGAGTTTTCATTAATTCATCAAGACCACCAAGTGCCTTTAACTGGTCTTTTTCAGCTTGACTAAGTTGGTTTTCAAACTTTTTACGTAACCAATCTTCTGGAACAACATGGTCGAAAATATCGATTTTTTGAACACCGTCAAAGTATTCTGCAAATGCGCCATCGAATTTGTCGTAATGTATTTCATCTTTAACCATCACTATTTTAGCTAAATGATAAAACCCTTCTACATCAGCAAAAACAACGCTCTTTTTTAAAACAGCGATAAGATCGAGCAGTTCACGCAGGCTTACTGGTACTTTGTGTTTTCTCAGCGTCAGAAATAAATCTATAAACACCGTTATTACCTATTTCTTCGGCTAATAAAGGCAAGTTTTTCAAGTAACGAAACATCTTGCTCATTTTTAAGTAAGGCACCAAACAAAGGAATAACATCAGACTTTTTATTTATTAAAACGTCTTGTGCAACATCGTCGGCAACTAACAGCTTTAACCAATCAATTAATTCTGACGTTGAAGGCTTTTTCTTAATCCCCTGTAGATCTCTCAGATCAAAAAACACTTCTAAAGTGTGCTTTAACAAATCTTGTTTTACATGAGGATGATGCACAGCAATGATTTGTTCCATTTCAACTTTGGTTGGAAACTTAATGTAATGAAAGAAACAACGACGTAAAAAAGCATCGGGCAGTTCTTTTTCATTATTTGAGGTAATAATAATAATGGGACGTTGTTTTGCTTTAATTACTTGTTGAGTTTCATAAACAAAGAACTCCATTTTATCAAGCTCTTGCAATAAGTCGTTTGGAAACTCTATATCTGCTTTGTCAATTTCATCAATTAACAGTATTGGGCGCTGCTCTTCTTCAAATGCTTGCCAAAGCTTACCTTTAACAATGTAATTTGAAATGTCATTTACTTTTTCATCACCTAGTTGACTATCTCTTAATCGCGACACTGCGTCATACTCGTAAAGCCCTTGCTGTGCTTTGGTAGTAGATTTAATGTGCCATTGGTATAGTTTACAGTTTAATGACTTTGCTAACTCTTCTGCGAGTTGAGTTTTACCCGTTCCAGGCTCACCTTTGATCAACAAGGGTTTTTCTAGGGTAATGGCCGCATTTACTGCTAAACGTAATTCGTCAGATGCGATATAATTTTCTGTACTTTTAAACATGTGCTTACCTATAAATATGATGTCGTTTAATGTTTAGACATCTGTAAAATATTTGAATGATATTAAAGCTATATATCACTATATAATGAGTTACGCCTAGCTTTAGGTTGCCACTTTAATAGCGACAGGCGTACCATTGAATGCTGCATTACCTGTGAGTAAATCAACTCGATTAACATCGGTTAAGTCATTAATACTAACACCGGGTTGAGTCGCTGCTATCGACATATTGGTACCTTTTTGATTATGTCCCCAGCCTTGAGGCATAGTAACAACACCGCGTTGCACATCATCAGTAATAACCGCGTTAATCAATACTTCACCTGATATTGAACTCACGTTTACTAACTGGCCGTTTGAAACCCCTAACTGCTGAGCATCATCAGGATGAATTTCTAAAGTGCATGGATTCTTACCTTTAACTAAACGAGCAGAGTTTTGCGTCCACGTATTGTGACTTTTAACTAATCGACGGCCAATTAAGTCAAAGGGATAGTTTTTATTTCGCGCAGGTTGTGACATAACGGCATTAAGCCTAACTAAATCATCTACATAAAGTTGCGGTAATAGGTTTATTTTACCATCAGATGTTTTAATACGTTCTGCCGCACATGGCATTAAAGGACCAATATCGATACCGTGAGGGTTATCAATAAGTTTTTGTAAACTAAAGCCTTGCTCACCATAAGGACCTTTTTTTAACTCAACATCTAAGATTATTTCAGGTGTCAAACTTTTTACATGTGCTGGTACTTCTTCGTCAGACATTCTGATGGTTAATTCTTTTAATATTTCATAATCGTTACGCTGGTACTCTTCTATTTCAAACAATGGCGCTGAATATTTTACGGTATTACGTACAGAAAATGAATTAAAGAAAATGTCATAGTGAGCGTTTTCAACCCCCGTAGTTGCCGGTAAAATAATATTGGCATATTTGGTGGTTTCGTTTAAATAAATATCAACACACACCATATAATCTAGTTCTTGAAATGCTTCGGCTAACTTATGACCACTAGGGCTTGAAAGTACGGGATTACCAGCCACAGTGATCAAACTTTTAATTTGACCTTCACCCGCTGTTTGGATTTCTTCTGCAAGTGCGGCGACAGGAAATTCACCATTAAAAAATGGCAGTTTTCTCACTCGTGAATGGTATTGTCCAAAGGAGCTTTTAAAACCTTTTTTATAATTTCTTAATAGATCGAAAGCCGGTTGAGGAAACATCGCCCCGCCTGCTCGATCAAAATTACCCGTAATTATATTTAGCACATTCGTTAACCACTGACATAAACCGCCGAAGGTTTGTGTTGAAGCTCCCATACGGCTATAACAAACGGCTGAGTTTGCCGACATAAATTCGTCTGCTAAGGTATAAATGTCTTGCGCGGAAATACCTACGAATTCAGCAACGGCATCTGCTGAATATGCTTCTGAAATGGTCTTAAAAACCTCTATATCGTCTATTATCTCTTCTAAGTGGCGTAATTTAACGGCATTTTTCGCGAAAACACGATTGATCAGTGCTAGAAGTAATAAAGCATCTTTTTCCGGACGAATAAACAAATGTTGATCAGCAACTTTTGCGGTATGAGTTCGACGAGGATCTACCACTACCACCTTACCTGAACGCTTTTGGATGGCCTTTAAGCGTCCGATTACATTAGGGGCTGTCATCATACTCCCGTTTGAAACAACAGGGTTACCGCCAATAATTAGCATAAAATCAGTACGGTCAATATCTGGAACAGGAATGAGCATACCTGCGCCAAACATAAAGTTTGAAGCCACATGATGTGGCATTTGGTCAGCTGAAGCCGAACTGAAACGATTAATAGTACCAAGTGACTTCATAAAAGGTTTTAAAAATAATGTATTACCGAGATTATGAGCGTTAGGGTTTCCTAAATATAAGGCTAATGAGTTTTTGCCATGTTTTGCTTGAGTGGTTTTAAATTTTTCTGCTATTTCTGTGTAAGCTTCTTCCCACGAAATATCTTCCCAACCGGTTTTAGTTCGTCTAATCGGTGTTTTTAAACGGTCTTTATCTTCGTAAAAATCTTGCAAGGCTGTAGCTTTGGGGCAATTATAACCTTTACTGAATGGGTCATCTTTATCGCCTTTGATAGAAATTATATTTTTATCTTGATACTTAATTTCCAAACCGCACATGGCTTCACAGATATTACAATTTCGGTAATGGGTTTTAATTTCGCTCATAAATATCGCCTAAGTTAACAATAAATACATTTTTGAGTACGTTGAGAATTAATAACCCAAGCATGTAATATTGATAGTTTACTTGTTATCACGTTAAAGAAGTTTGTTGGAAGTATTTCTGAAGTTAATGCTGTGGCTTAATTTTAGTCATAACGGCTACAGCATTAACTTTTAAACAGATTAAAGCTTAACGATTAGCTTACCTTTGTTCTTACCTGTAAAGAACAAGTTCAAACCTGTTATTGCTGATTCAAGGCCTTGTAAAACGTGTGCACGATGCTTGATTTTACCTTGCATAACATAAGGGGTAAGTTTTTCTAATAACGCCGGAATTTCACCAAAGTGATCAGGCATAGTAAAACCTTGTATAGTCAGACGTTTTTTGATGATATTAATCCAACTTGGAGCCAAATCAGGTATTTCTTTCGAGTAGTCTGCGATCATGCCACAAACAGCAATGCGACCATGCGCATTCATTCTTTGGTATACATGATGTTGAATGGGTCCGCCGGTGTTTTCAAAGTAAACGTCAATACCGCGAGGGGTTAATTTGGCTAATTGCTCAGCTAAATTATCAGTTTTGTAATTTACCGCACCATCAAAACCTAATTCGTTAATTATCCAATCAGCTTTTTCATCACTACCTACAATACCAATAACTGTAAGACCATCAGCTTTCGCCAGTTGGCCTACAATTGAGCCAACAGAGCCTGCTGCTCCTGAAACCACCAAGGTTTCACAACTTTTAGGTTTACCTATACTGTATAAACCTTGAGTGGCCGTTAAACCCGGTAATGCGAACACTGAAAGAATGGCTTCATCTGGTAGTGGCGCGGCAACTTTATTTAGACCTGTACCATCAGATAAATAGTACTGTGTCCACCCCATTAAACCCATCACTCTATCGCCAACTTGAAAGCCTTCATGATTACTTTCTACCACTTCGCCGATACCAGAACTGCGCATAACATCGCCAAGAGCAACAGGCGGAATATAGCTCTCGGTATCCGGACTCATCCAACCAAACATGGCGGGATCTAGCGACATATGGTTTTGTTTAACTAAAAATTGACCTTTGCCGATACTGGGTAATTCTTTTTCTACTACTTCAAATAGCTCTGGGCCAATTGGGCCGCCTGTTGGACGGGCTATTAAATTAATTGCAGTATAAGTAGTCATTATTATTCTCATTATAGTTTTAAAAGCGATATTAATGGGCTTGTTAACCAAGCCCATTAAATTAGTAAGTAAATGGTTAAATACTTATTGTCGTAATTCTTTTCTTAATACTTTACCGACATTAGTTTTAGGTAGTTCATTCATAAATTCAACAAACTTAGGACGCTTATAGTTGGTAAGCATGGTGTGACAATGATCGAATATATCTTGTTCAGTTAAGTTAGGATCTTTTTTAACAATAAATGCTTTAACTGCTTCGCCGGTTGTATCATTTTTAACACCAATAGCGGCGGCTTCTAATACACCTTCATGCATCACAAGCACTTCTTCTATTTCATTAGGAAAAACGTTAAAGCCCGATACTATGATCATGTCTTTTTTACGATCGACAATCGTGAAGAAACCATTTTCATCCATGGTGGCAATATCACCGGTTGCTAACCATCCGTCTTTTAATACTTCATCAGTTGCTTCTTGACGATTGTAATAACCTTTCATAACTTGTGGACCTTTAACCCACATTTCACCAGGTTGTCCTAAAGCAACTTCCTCACCGTCGTCACCAATTAAACGAATATCGGTTGAAGAGGCAGGAATACCAATAGTGCCATTGTAACTTTCTTGATTATAAGGGCTCATGGTAACTAATGGAGCACACTCAGTTAAGCCATAACCTTCTAACAATCGTGTTCCAGTCACTTTTTCCCATAACTCAGCAACAGGACGTTGTACTGACATACCGCCAGCAAAACCAAGTTTTAATGGACTAAAGTCAAGTTTGTCAAAGCCAGGAGTATTTAATAAACCATTAAATAATGTATTAACACCGGTAATGGCCGTAAAAGGATATTTAGATAATTCTTTAACAAAACCAGGCATATTTCGTGGATTAGTAATTAACAAATTAGTACCACCAAATGGAATAAAACACAGGCAGTTCGATGTTAATGCAAAGATATGATAAAGCGGTAAAGCAGTAACCATCATTTCTTTACCCACTTCATAAATATTTTTAGTGGCAGCGTTAGATTGCTCAAGGTTGGCAACCATATTACGATGGGTCAACATTGCGCCTTTAGAGGGGCCAGTAGTACCACCGGTATATTGTAAAAAGGCGAGATCAGTGCCTACAACTTCAACAGGATTAAAATTAAGCGCGGCACCCTTTGCAAGAGCGTCATTGAAAGTTATTGAACGTTTAAAGTGATATGCAGGCACTTGTTTTTTAACGTACTTTAAAGCGAAATTAACTAAGGTGCCCTTGATTTTACTGAGACGATCGCCAACCCCAGTGGTGATAATATGCTCTACGTCAGTTTTTTCAATAACATTTTCAAGTACGTGTGCAAAGTTTTCAAGAATAAGAATGCCTTTAGTACCTGAATTTTTTAATTGATGCTGTAATTCACGCGCAGTATATAGAGGATTAACATTAACGACCGTTAACCCTGCGATAAGCGCACCAAATAAAGCAACTGGATACTGTAAAAGATTGGGGATCATGATGGCAAATTTATCACCTTTTACCAATCCTAGATCTTGTTGTAAATAAGCAGCAAAATCATTCGCTTGTTGCCCTAGCTCTTGATACGTAATGCTTGAACCCATGTTGATAAAGGCAGTGTTATCTTTATAAAGCTTGGTGTATTTTAAAAATAATTCTGCCAAAGATTTATATTTGTCTGGGTTAATTTCGAACTCAACACCAGGCGGGTAACTTTTTTCTAGCCAAATTTTTTCCATTTTTTAATCTCCCCAATCAATTATTTAAAGCATAGCTTTTCATGTTTTATTTCTTATTCTATAGCTAAATAGGTTTTCTATAATACTTCAAACAAACCCGCAGCACCTTGACCACCACCAATGCACATACTGATCACAACATATTTAACACCACGGCGTTTACCTTCAATAAGTGCATGCATTACCATTCTTGTGCCGCTCATACCATATGGATGACCAATTGAAATAGCACCACCATTTACGTTTAATCTATCTTCTGGAATACCTAACTTATCTGCACAATAGATCACTTGCACAGCAAATGCTTCGTTAATTTCCCATAAACCAATATCATCTATCGTTAAATTATGACGCGCTAGCAATTTGGGTATAGCATAAATTGGGCCTATGCCCATTTCATCCGGTTCACACCCTGCCACTGCCATGCCTCGATAAACACCTAAAGGCTTAAGACCACGTTGCTCAGCTAACTCACGTTCCATTAGCACAACAGCCGCTGCACCGTCGGATAACTGTGAAGCATTGCCCCCTGTAATAGTACCGTTTTCTTTAACTGCTTTTAATGATGATAAACCTTCAATATTGGTTGATGGACGGTTACCTTCATCTTTGGTTAAAGTGACTTCTTGTTTACTAATGTCACCTGTTGCTTTATCCATAACCAATTGCGTGGCTGTAACAGGCACAATTTCATCATCAAACTTATTAGCGGCTTGCGCACTTGCTGTACGTTGCTGAGATTTAAGTGCGTAAGCGTCTTGTACTGCTCTTGAAATATCATAACGTTTAGCAACGACTTCAGCCGTATCTAGCATAGGCATATATATTGCTGGTCGGTAAGCTTTTACACTAGGGTCGACCAATCGATGCATATTCATTTTATCATTTTGCACTAAACTGATTGAGTCACACCCACCCGCAACCATAACCTGAGCGCCATCACATACAATATGATTAGCCGCAACAGCAATTGACATTAAACCTGAAGAACATTGACGATCTATTGTCATTCCTGCAACTGACACCGGTAATTCTGCAGCCATGGCAACTTGACGGCCAAAATTCATGCCTTGATTACCTTGGGTTAAAGCGGCGCCAAAAATACAATCTTCAATTTCACTGACATCAACTCCCGCACGATTTACTGCTGCTTTTACGGCAACAGCTGCCAATGTTGGAGCTGATAAATCATTAAATGCACCTCGATATGCTTTACCAATCGGTGTGCGTGCAACGGATACTATTACGGCTTCTCTCATGATGTATTTCCTTTTAACTAACTTAATATATTATAATTAACAAAGACATATAAAAACAATTTTGTAACGCGTAACTATTTATTGTGTGATTTCATGAAAGCCATTGCTTTCAAAACAAACTTTTCACCCTGTTTAGCACCAGAATCTAAAGGTACCTGTGTGCTGCTATCTGATATTACTGGCCATTGCTCTCGCACAGTTTCAGGTGATTGTTTGTCGAGCGAAAGAAAACAGCCATCGGTTTCAACAACACTAGCACTTGAGTAACCGCCAGCGCCAGCACATAAAATAAATCGATTAGGTGCTTCATCATCACAAAGTGTTAAAAGGCCTGCGGTAACCGCTTCGGGTGCAAATGCTTGTACAATTTCTGGTGGCATTAAATCTTCTGTCATACGTGTACCTGCTGTTGGTGCAAGTGCGTTGACTCTAATATTATTTTTTGCCCCTTCAAGCACTAAGGTATTCATCAAACCTAATACAGCCATTTTAGCGGCACCGTAATTTGACTGACCAAAGTTACCGTACATGCCACTTGATGACGTTGTCATAACAATACGGCCATAATTTTGTGCACGCATGATTTCCCAAACAGCTTTTGTACAATTAACGGTGCCCATAACATGAACATCCATAACCAATTTAAAATCATCTAATGTCATTTTAGAAAACGATTTATCACGAAGAATACCGGCATTGTTGATAAGAATATCTACACGGCCCCACTTTTCCATCGCTTGATTCACCATGTCTTGCACTTCATCAAAGTTTGCTACGTTAGCGCCATGACTTATCGCTTCACCGCCATTTTCTTCAATTAAACGAACAACTTCTTGAGAGGCTACTGACGATGCACCACTGCCATCGCGCGCTCCACCTAAATCATTAACCACAACCTTAGCACCACGGGCGGCCAGCGCTAATGCATGTGAACGACCTAACCCATTACCTGCACCAGTCACTATGGCGACTTTACCTTCAAAGCTAATTGACATAATACTTCCTGATATTTTATTTAATTAAAATGATATAGATGATTTATCGTTTTACTTCACCATTTGAACAGTGATCCACTCAGCGATTAACGCCGGTGTGTCACAGCCTTCAATTTCAATGGTTACTTGTGTACACAAACGAAATTGCCCCGGCTTTTTCTCTTCAATATGTAAAGTTTTAGCATGTGCTCTTACCCGACTATTTACTTTTACGGGTTGGAGAAACCTGACTTTATCGAAACCTGCGTTTAAACCCATATAACAACCGTCGATAATGACACTGAAACTGTCTGCAAAATGTGAAAGCATAGATAAGGATAAAAAGCCGTGCGCTATGGTTGAACCAAATGGGGTAGCTTTTGCTTTTTCTTCATCAACATGAATAAATTGATGATCGATCGTACAATCAGCAAACTGATTAATTTGTGTTTGCGTTATGTTATGCCAAGGTGTTGGCTTAGCTTCAAAATCAATGTAATTGGCTATTTCATCTTTATTTATTATTGTTTTTGTCATAGTTAAACTCCATCTAACTGCTTATTATGTAAGATACTTCTTCGATTTTTCTGTAGATTAGCTCTACAACTTAACGCTATACGTTGCGCGAATAAATATTTTACTGCTATGGCGCACAACATAACCGTTAAAACCAATCTGCTTTCATGTCATAGGTTGTACTATCGGTATGACATAAAATAGTTGACCATAATGTAATTTCTGGCAGCTCAAAACGGTAAAAATACTGCAATGCTTGAAGTTTACCGTTATAAAAATCTTCATCGGTTTTATGTGGTTTATTTTTAAGCGCTTGACTAGCAACAATGCCCTGCTTTAACCATAACCATGCGACAATAACGTGACCAAACAATTCAAGGTACTTAACTGAATTAGCTAAGGCCAAATCAATGTTTTTGCTCGACATAGCGCCCAAGACAGATTGTGTCGTTTGCTTTAAAGTTTCAACAGCTTGGCTAAGCTGAAGCGAAAATTCATCGAGGTTTTTATGCTGTTTAGCTTCCTCAATAATTTTCATAATTTCAGCTAATGTTGCAGAATATCCTGCCATGTTATGCATCGGTACTTTTCGGGTTAATAAATCTAACGACTGTATGCCTGTAGTACCTTCATGAATAGCATTTAAGCGATTGTCGCGATAGAACAACTCAACAGGATGTTCGTTAATATAACCATGACCGCCAAGCACCTGAATCGCTAAGTCATTTGCTTTTGTGCCGTACTCGGATGGCCACGTTTTAATGATGGGGGTCAGAAAGTCTAATAACACATGGGCATGTTCGCGCGCTTCTTTGGTTGGCGCAGTTTTTTCGTCATCACTCAGTTGTGAGCCATAAAGCACTAATGAAAGCGCACCTTCAGCGTAAGCTTTTTGTGCCAATAACATGCGGCGAACATCAGCGTGTTCAATAATATTAACCATGGCAGAAAGCGGATCTTTACAAGAAGGCAAACGCCCTTGTGGACGATTTTTTGCGTACTCAACAGCATATTGATAGCCTGCAACGGCTAATGTCGCGCCACTGGTACCCACCATAATACGTGCCTCATTCATCATATGAAACATGTACTTAAGTCCTTGATTCTCTTCACCAACCAGATAACCAATAGCGCCATTTTTTTCACCAAAGCTTAACGCGGTTGACGTTTGAGCACGCCCACCCATTTTGTGGAATAAGCCAGCAAGTGCAACTTCATTTTCTTCACCAATCGTACCATCGTCGTTCACTAGGTATTTAGGCACTACAAACAAAGAAATACCTTTAACGCCTTTGGGTGCACCTTGAACACGTGCGAGCACCAAATGAACGATATTCTCACTTAAGTTATGATCACCCCCTGAGATATAAATTTTATTGCCACTAATGCGATAAGTACCATCTTCAGACATAACGGCTTTTGTAATTAAATCACCAAGGCCCGAGCCACTGCCTGGTTCTGTCATTGCCATAGTGCCCATGAACCGTCCTGAGCGCATGGGTTTAACCCACTTCTCAATAAGTTCAGGGCTTCCGTGGGCTTGAAGAAGATTGGCATTTGCGTTAGTTAACATGTTATAGCCTAAGCCAACCCCACCCGCGGCAGTTAGAAAGGTACTTGCCGCACTGGCAATAATAGGAGGTAATTGCATACCATTTGATTCATAATCTGCGGTTGCTGAAGAAATACCAGAGGCGATCACTGCTTCAATAGCCGGTTTTAGTTCAGGAATAAGGCTGACATTTTTGCCGTCAAAAGTAGGTTGGTGCGTATCAAGTTTCTGCCTTATCGGTAGAAAATGTTTTTCTGCTATCGCTTTTGCCGTATGCATAACTTCATTAAATGTTTGGCGATCGTGATCTTGATAGCGATCCCTTTTTATCAATGCCTCACTGTCAAAAAGCTCGTAGAGCAAAAATTCAAGATCACGTTCATTCATTAAGGTTGCAGACATAAAGTTATATTCTCATTTTTACTTAGCTAAATTATAGCGTGCATTATTTTGTCATTAATAAAGGGTATTACAGTCTATTATTGAGCGGAAACTCCGCCATCAATTGCGATACATTGGCCTGTCATGTAAGTATTAGCTGGCGATAACATCATCAGCATCATAGCGACAATTTCTTTAGGCTCACCTAAACGATGCATAGGTGCGCCTCTACTCATTCTTTTTTGTTGCTCTTCATCCGCAAAATTAGTCACCATAGGCGTTAAGGTAAAAAATGGGCAAATGGCATTAATTCTAATATTGTTACGACCATATTCTACAGCGCCAGATTTGGTTAGCCCGATAACCGCATGTTTTGCCATTGAATAAGCACTGCCTCGTGCTGCTCCACTAAGACCAGCCATTGAACTAACATTAAGAATGGCACCTTCGCCTTGTTTTAACATTTGTTGAATTTGATAACGCATACCAAATTGCACACCTTTAACATTAATGGCAAATTGGCTGTCCATTATTGACTCGTCGATGTCGTGCAATGGCATAAACTCATGTGCTACACCGGCGTTATTAACGCCGATATCGACACGTCCATAATTTTTAATGGCCGCATCTACCATGGCTTTACAATCTTCATTTTTTGATACATTGCAGGCAAGTGCTATAACTTCAGCTCCAGTGGATTTAATATCCTGAGCAACTTTTAATACCCCTGATTCATTAACATCACTGATCACAAGCTTCGCGCCACGCTTAGCTAGCTCTTCTGCTAGTAACTTGCCAAAACCTTGTGCTGCGCCTGTGATAACAGCGACTTTGTTAGTAAAATCTAATAGTGGATCCATGCTTATTCCTTACCTTAAAATTATGTTCTGACACGTTATTATTGTTATAGACTCGAACTTAGCCTGATGACACTTATGATTCTGCTGAGTTTGATGATTGCTCGATAATACTTAACGCCATTTGTGCAAGTGGCTCTACAAATGCCCCAACTTTATTGGCATGTTCATTGGATGCATTCCCCTCGGATGCTCTTTTTGCTACCCCTTGAACTATCGCAGACAACCTAAAAAAACTAAACGCTAAGTAAAAGCTCCAGTTTTCAATTTGCTCAATACCCATACGTTTACAGTAGTCAGCGACATATTGTTCTTCTGTTGGTATCCCTAAACTTTCCCTATCAACGCCTTTTAAGCCATCAATAGTACCCATACCTTGTGGCATACGTAGTTGCATACACTGGTAAGCTAAATCAGAATAAGGATGACCTAAAGTAGATAACTCCCAATCAAGTACGGCAATAACTTCGGGTTTATCTTTGGCAAACATCATGTTGTCTAAACGAAAATCGCCATGAACTAAACACACTTTTCCGTCGTCTTCGGGCAAGTGATTTTCAAGCCACAACATCAACTGATCCATGGCTTTTATTTCTTGTAACTCTGTTGAGCGATATTGCGAAGTCCAGCGACCAAATTGGCGTTCAAAATAATTGCCCGCTTTTCCGTAGTCTTGAAGCCCTACAGCATTAATATCAACACTGTGAAGCGCGACTAATGATTTATTCATCGCATCGTACATTTGGCTACGAACGGTATTACTGGTAATTTCAGCTAATGAAGCGCTCCAATAAACAATGCCGTCACAAAACTCCATCAAGTAAAACATTGACCCAATAATGCTGGTGTCTCGACACAGGTGATACACCTTGGCAACGGCAACGTCTGTCTCTTTTAATGCATCAAGAACTTCATATTCTCTATCAACCGCATGAGCTGACTTTAACAACTTCCCTGCCGGTTGGCTGCGCAGAACATAAGTTCCAGACTGCGCTGTTACTTTAAAAGTTGGATTTGATTGCCCACCACTAAACTTACTCAAGGTCATAGGACCCTTAAATCCTGTTACATGAGATTCAAGATATTGCGTAAGTTTTTCTACATCAAAAGTAACCGTCGCTGTCATACATATTCTCTTTATTTGTTGTCTTTAAGCCAGAGCTTTAATCTTTACCGGTTTTAACGTTAGGTAGATTTTTTAACTAAGTCTCGACCCAGTTGCATCATGTGTACTTGATCTGGCCCATCTGCTAAGCGCAAAGTTCTTTGACCAGCATAGGCATGTGCTAAGAAAGTATCTTGGCTGACACCAAGCGCGCCATGACACTGTATTGCCCGGTCGATAACATCAAGTGACATATTGGGTGCAACAATCTTGATCATGGCAATAATATCTTTTGCAGCTTTATTACCTTCAAGATCCATTTTTTGCGCCGCTTTTAAGGTCATTAAACGTGCTTGTTCAATTTGGCAAGCAGAAATGGCAATGTCTTCACGCACCGATTGCTGTTTAATCATGGGTCGACCAAAGACAATACGTTCATTAACACGCTTACACATTAAATCTAAAGCACGCTGTGCAATACCGATAGAACGCATACAATGGTGGATACGTCCTGGTCCTAAGCGACCTTGGGCGATTTCAAATCCTTTACCTTCACCAACAATAATATTTTCTACTGGTACGCGAACATTTTCGAAAGTAATTTCTGCATGCCCTTCTGGTGAGTCGTTATAACCAAAGACTTGCATCGGTCTCACTATGGTTACACCAGGAGTTTTCATGGGTACTAATACTTGTGATTGTTGAATGTATCGGTTGCTATTGCCTGGATCGGTTTTACCCATCACGATCATAATTTCACATTGTTTACGACATGCACCGCTGATATAAAACTTACGACCGTTAATAACATATTCGTCACCGTCGCGTTCTATACGCATTTCAATGTTAGTGGCATCACTTGAGGCTACTTCTGGCTCTGTCATGGCAAATGCGGAGCGAATTTTTCCTTCTAACAAAGGCTCTAACCATTGTTTCTTTTGCGCTTCGTTACCATATTTGGCTAATACTTCCATATTGCCAGTATCAGGTGCGGCGCAGTTAAATACTTCAGGTGCCCACATAATTTTGCCCATTAACTCTGCTAATGGGGCATATTCTAAATTGGTTAAGCCAGCACTATATTTACCGTAACTTACAGGCAAAAATAAGTTCCATAAACCTTGTGCTTTAGCCTTGGCCTTAAGTTCTTCCATTAATGGAGGCGTAGACCATGGATTTTCGGCGACTTGTTCATGCATTAGTGCTTCAACGGGATAAACATGCTCGTCCATAAACACAGTTACACGAGCAATTAATTCTTTTACTTTGTCGCTATATTCAAAATCCATGGGGGGATCCTTATATTTATTAATGACATTTAATATGTCAATTTATGTTAATACTTTTAATTCTAGATAATTGATTTATATAAACTATATGCTGAAACAATTAGCTCAGCTTCATCAATGCATCTTTATTAAATGGCGATATTTCGTCTTCTTTATTACTTTGAATTTTGTTGACCCACTCAGGATCCACTAACAAAGCTCGACCGATAGCAACTAGGTCAAATTCATCATTATTTAAACGCGTTAATAAACCTTCGATACCGGTAGGGTTTGATGTGCCTCCAAGATCAGCACTACCTTCACCAGTAAAGTCACTATCTAATCCCACACTGCCAACCGTGATAACAGGTTTATTGGTGAGTTTTTTTGTCCAACCAGCAAGGTTAAGATCCGAGCCTTCAAATTCAGGTAACCAAAAACGGCGGGTACTGGCATGAAAGACATCAACACCAGCATTACTTAATAGTGTTAAAAATGTTGCTAACTCTTCAGGTGTTTGGCAAAGCTTGGCGTTGTAGTCTTGCTGCTTCCATTGTGAAAATCTAAAAATTATTGGAAAGTCTTCACCGACAGCAACGCGAATAGCTTCTACTATTTCAACAGCGAATTGCGCTCTGTTTTCTAATGAGCCACCATATTTATCGCTACGTTGATTTGTGCCTTCCCAAAAGAACTGATCCACTAAATAACCGTGGGCACCATGCACTTCAATAGCATCAAATCCGATAGCCTTAGCATCTGACGCCGCTTGCGCAAACGAGGCAACGACTTCGTCAATATCAGCTTGGCTCATAGCGACACCATTAGGGGATCCTGGTTTATATAAACCCGATGGACTATAAGCGGGTATAGTTTTATCTGGACCAATACCTTCTTTTCGAACTGAGCCTACATGCCATAGCTGTGGTGCGATTTTTCCACCGGCTGCATGAACTTCATCGACCACAGTTTTCCAACCTGCTAGTGCTTCTTCGCCAAAAATGGCTGGAACACGTTCGTAACCATTAGCGGCTTTATGCGAGATAAATGTGCCCTCAGTGATGATTAGACCGACATTACCTTCTGCTCTTCGACGATAATATTTAGCTACATCTGCTGTAGGGATATAATTTGGTGAAAACGTACGTGTCATTGGTGCCATAACGGTGCGATTTTTTAATGTTAAACCACCAGCGGAGAATGACTGGAAAAGTTTTGCTGTTGCTGCGTTATTGTTACTCATAATTGTTCCTGAACTCTTATATTTACTGATTTGCTATACCACGGGTACAACAATTAACCGATTAAATAACCGCCATCAACATTAATGGCCGTACCTGTGGTGTAGCTCGAAGCATTAGACACCAAATACAAAACTGTGCCTGCCATTTCTTCAGGTTGAGCTACACGATTCATCGGAACATGTTGTAGCATTTGGTTAAGTATTTTAGGATTATTAACTAACGTTGAGGCAAATTTAGTATCTGTGCCACCAGGCAGTAATGCGTTAACGCGAATATTAAATTGTGCACATTCTTTAGCAAAGGTTTTAGTCATAGAGATAACAGCAGCTTTGGTTATCGAATAGATACCTTGATAATCGCCAGGTATAACACCATTGATAGATGCAACATTAACGATTGCGCCACCTGCATTTTTCTTCATTAATTTAGCGCCTAAAGTCGACATAAAAAAGTAACCACGAATATTAACGTCGACTGTTTTTTGAAATGCAGATAAATCAGTATCAAGTACATGACCAAAATAGGGATTTGCTGCCGCATTGTTGACTAAAATATCTAACTTACCGTGCTCTGATGAGATTTGTTCAAAGATAGCTTCTATTTGATCTAGCTCGCCAATATGACATGCAATAGCTTGTGCACTGCCACCTTCGGCAATTATCTGCTCAACAATAGCTTGGCAACCCTCAACTTTACGACTAGATACAATAACGTGGGCGCCGTTTTGCGCGAGTAATTTTGCAATATGCTCGCCAATGCCTCTGCTTGCGCCAGTAACTAAAGCAACTTTGCCCGTTAAATCGAATAAATTGGTACTCATATCTATCTTCCTATTTATAAATTTCTTGTGATCTATGTTTATCTAAACGTTACCCAGTCTGCACCCGCTTGGGTTAAATGAGCATAATTATTTAAATAATCAAGAGTGAGTTTATTTTTTGAATAAAATAATTTAGTTACGCCTGTATTACGTAATTGTTGAATAACTGCGAGTGTATTTTCATCTGATAGGCCGAGAATGTGCTGAACAAGTACCGAGATAGTGCCACCTGATGTAAAGATACAAATATTTTTAGCTGGGTTAAGATTCTCAGCGTTTTTTTTAATAAAGAGTTCTTGGTGCACAACATCTTGTAGCGCAGCAATGCACCGCTTTTTAAATTGTGACCAGCTTTCAATGTAATCGCTATCATACTTACCGCTAACCCAACGTTTAAGCGCAAGTGAAAACTCTTTTTGGAATATTTTATTCGCGTCAGGTTGTTGATTGTATTTAGCGGCAATGGCAGCAAAATCTTTCCATTGGGCATCATATCGCGTTAGCATATCGACATGATTAAATTCATTAAATCCAGAATGTAAAACCGTAGAAGGATGATTGCCTTGATAACCTTGTAAGAAATTTTTCAGTGTTTGCTCATGGCGTAGTAAGTCACCAGTAAAAACTTTATTAGGTGCTGACATTGCTTGCCAAAATTTACCCAATAACTCAGATTGACTAATGCCTTTAGCAGACAGTTGATCATAATCAGCTTTACCAAACGATGCTTGCCCATGACGAATAAGATAAATAGCTGACATAAGACTAATCCATCGCCATAGATAATGGAGGATTAGTAAATGTAAAAAACTTAACTACTTTCATTTGCGATTCTCCAACATGCATAACATGATTTAAAGAAATGATGTGATGAACTAACATCAGCCTATAAACCCATGTTAATCGCACCCTATAAATTAAACAAATGAATAGTTGTTATAACTTGTTATTCAAATTACGAATAATGCCATGTAGATTTTTAGTTGATGATTGCTCACTTTAGATAAGATTCAGGTACATGAACTTGAATATTAAATAAAACATAAAGTGATTTATTGTTTGAACTTTATTGATGTTATTGCTACTTACTTTGTAAGTTAACAACAGCCTTGCTAGGCAATGTAATACAATAAAGCAAGACTGTTGCTAAAAAATCAACACTAACTTATGTTAATAAAAGATGACTTAAAGGTTTATATGTAAACCTATTATTTCCATACTTTCAGTTAAAATTCATATGATAGTGTTGCACCAAATGTACGTGGCTGATTTGGGTACGCATTAAAGCTACCTGCTTGAATAGGTGGCGGGAACGCTGATAAGTAGTATTCATCATTATTTAAATTTCGTACCCACACCTGTAGGTGAACTCCATTTACAAAATTCAAACCTGCACTAGCATTTAAAGTACTTACTTCGCGTGTTAAAGACTCTGGTACGTTCTCAACGAGATGTACCTCACTCTCATATAAATAGTCTGTTCTTACATAGCCATATGCACCATTTTCAAGTTCATAACTATAAGTAATACCCGCAGTTATGCTTTGTTCATGAATACCCGCTGGTTTTTCGCCTGACAGATCTACTGGGCCAGTTAGCCCTGATGCACCTTCAAAAGCGTCATAAACAGGGTCAAGAAATGTTCCTGCTAAAGTAAATGACCAATTTTCTGTCGGGTTATAAGCCGCGTCAAATTCAAGTCCTTTAGTGCTTTGTTTACCCGCATTAGCTAACACATAGCCCGTACCAATGAATATTGAGGACTGAAAGCCTTCAATAGTTTGATCAAACAAAGTAATGTTAAATGCCCCTTTTTTGTATCGAGCTTTTAAACCCAATTCATAAACCTTTGACTCTTCAGGGGATGCATAACGGCCACCATAATTTTGATTTGCCATCGCAATACCTGCCGCATCTATACCTGACTGATCTCTGGCAAACGGGTTACTATTTCTAGATAAGTTCCACGATGATGCTTTAAAACCAGTTGCTGCAGATGCAAAAACATTTATATTATCGTTCACTTCATAAGCTAAGCGCATTGACCAAGTTGTTTTACTGTCATCTGTTCGGTGCTGCTCAACGGCATTCGGTAAATTCAACATGGGTGGTAAAAACTGTAAACTTTTTAATGTTGGAATGGCAGGCGCTAAGGTAGGTATAAATGTTAAAGGAACGTTGAATACGGTTAAATCTGTGTCTAAATTAATACCCGAAAGTACATCACTATTTATTTGGTTTATTGATAATTCTTTTTCATCTTTGGTAAAGCTAACACCAAAAATAGCCGTTAGTTCATCTGAAATATGATAATCAAAGTTTGCAAATATAGAATAGGCGTCATTTTCTTGCTTAAATTCTGAATTGACTGATGATTGATTTGAAAAAAAAGTGCCAGGCTCAAGTCCATATACCCCTTCAACTCCCCCTAATAACCCAGCGGCTCCACCAGCGGCCATTAAAACATCAAAATAATTTCTGATATCATTGCCATAAAATAAGGTATCACCAGTTTCAACATCTTCAGTGAAAATATAGGCACCTACCATCCATTCTAGCCTTTGGGTAGCCGTCGACGTTAAACGGAACTCCTGTGTTGTGGTATCAATTTCGGTATGACCACCTTCTTGAAGTATATCTAAAGACGTATAATCTACGTCATTGTAAAAATTTGAATCGTTGCTACGTATTGCTGTAATAGACGTAAAAGTGTAACGGTCAAAATCGACATCAACTTGTAATGATACCCCACCATCTTCAACTTGATTATTCGGGTCAACATTAAGTGATGATTGATAAGAGAAAGGGTTAGTATCTTCTAAAACAATGCCTCCTAACGCACGTACTGCGCCAGTTGTTGGTCCGTTTATAACATCAGCAACGGTACAACAAGCTTCATCGATTTCGCTGTAATCAGCAATAAATCGTAATGTTATATTATCGGTTGGTTCGTATAATGCTTGCCCACGTATATTCCAACGGTCACGATTGTTAATTTCATTTAACCCGACAACGCTGTCGGTATATCCATCTCGTTTGTTATAACCACCCGACAGGCTGATAGCTAACTCGTCGGTTATACCATTTGTAATATAACCTTTCGCTAATTGTTGATTATAGTTTCCAATGCCAAGCTCTACTTTACCTTGCAAATCATGAGAGGGAGCTAATGTACGAACACTGATCACACCTGCTGAAGCATTTTTACCAAATAAGGTACTTTGTGGACCACTGAGTACTTCTATTTGTTGTAAACGTGGTAAATCACCAATTTGAGCCGCAGCGCGTGATCGATAAACGCCATCAATAAAAACCCCTACTGACGGTTCGATACCGGTATTATTAGTACCGTTACCAAAGCCACGAATTGAAAAGTTAGTGTTAGTTGAACGTTGTAAGGGGGTAACTCTTAATGTTGGCACCAACGTTTGTAAGTCATTTATATCTAATATTTTTGCTTGTTCAATAGCTTGGCTACTCACCACGGTAACAGCAACAGGTGACTCCTGTAGACCCTTCAGTCGCTTAGATGCTGTGATCATAATCCTTTCTACATCTTCACTATCATCTTTTGCAGGTATGTTTGTTTGTTCAGCGTTAGCACTGATTGCACTGATCATTGCTGAAACGAGTATTGTTTTTTTAAAATACTTTGTTGTTAATCTTTGTTTCATCTTGAATCCCCAGTATTACTTTAAATACCTATATTTAGATATTTAATGTATTTCATCCTGCTCAAATACATTGTTTGAGCATGAATTATTATTAAATCCGATTTAGCCTTAATGAATAAACCGTACTTATGCACCATACATAAAATACTCATGGTGCGTGCAGCACATTTTTTGTACTACTTTATATGCTAGTGTAGAAATTAAATTAAACAAATGAATAGATTTAATAATGTATTATTCTTATTATGCATACTGTAACTTGCTGGGCTTAATGATAATTGATCAATAAAGTGGAGATAGTATGAAGGTAGACTTAAATTTATTTGTGGTATTTGAAGCCATTTATTGTGAAGGTAATATTACTAAAGCGGCATCAGCTTTAAACTTATCACAGCCTGCAGTGAGTCACTCTTTAAGCAAACTTCGCCATAATTTTGATGATGCTTTATTTATTCGTCAAGGTAATGAAATGCGGCCAACGCCTGTAGCAAACAATGTTATTGCCGACGTTAGAGAAGCATTACAGCAATTAAAAGTCTGTTTGGCGCAATCTCGACAATTTGAACCTTTAGTCTCTAGAAATAACTTTAATATATCTCTTCATGGTGGATTAGAGGCATCATTTTTACCGCCACTGATGCAACGAATAAAGAAAGAAGCCCCTTTAATCAATTTACAAAGTAGCCGACGCGTTAATCGCAGCGAATTAGAAAATAAACTAGCCAGTGGTGATATTGATTTAGCGATAGACACTTTGGTCCCCGTTAGTGACAATATTTTACATACACAATTAGATCAAAATAAACTCGTTGTTCTAGTACGTAAGAACCACCCTATTGTAAAGTCTGTACTCGATTTAGATACCTATCTATCCCAAGATCATGTTTTAGTTTCATCTCGCACAATCGGGCCAAGTATAGAAGACTTTGAGTTAGGTCGATTGGGTTTACAGCGAAAGATTGGTCTTAGGTGTCAACATGCATTTTCTGCTTGCCAAGTAATTGCTCAGAACAACATGTTATTAACTCTGATTGAAACAACAGCGAAGATGTATAGTGAAGTGCTTGATTTAGTTATATTTCCTTTACCTGTAAGCTTGCACGATATTGACGTTCATTTATATTGGCATAACAATGTTGACTTTGATCCAGCGAACAAATGGCTCAGAAATCAGATTATTCAAACAACTTCAAATACATAAGTTAACGTTAAGTATTGTTTGTAGGTAAATAGTTTTGGCTTTATTTTTAGCTGGAGTTAACTTTTATTCATCAGGGTGAAACCATATTTCAATTTCATCTGTTACGACGTTAAATTTAGCACTGTGATCGACATTTGCGGGCACATGGTACCACTGCCCAACTTTTATATGTTGAGTTTCACCTTGCATAGTCAACTGTAATTCGCCACGCGTTATCACACCATAGTTATCCGTGTCGTGTTGATGAGGTGGTATTTCTGTTCCTGCTGGGTAAGAGGCAAAAAGCACATCACTGCCATTTGCCGCTAATTTATATGCGTCAAACCTGCCGTCAAATAGTGGAAGTGTTTTTATCTTGCTTGGATATTCGCCTGCCATTAGCTTTCCTATACTGTTTCTATAAAAGATATAATGTGCAATTTAAAGCGTTATATTCAAGCTTTATTTAGTACAACAGACAATATAATTAGGTGGTTTTTTGAAAGGAGACTCATCGTAATACTACTGCAATTTACTCCATTTATTAATAATAGCGTCTAACTCACCAGATTTTTTTAGCTCGCTAATTGCGTCATCAATCATGTTTACCGTTTTAGGGTCTACTGAATGTTTACTAAACATGAAGTGAATACCTGATTGATAAATAGTTATTTTATGCTGCTCAAATTCGCCGTTCATTTGATATTTGTTTGAGAACGCTGTAATGGTGGCAGGGTCAACTAAAAAACCATCAATATGACCTTGCATCAGTAATGTTACATTTTCTTCAATATCAACAACTTCAATGATATGTTCTTGAAAATTAGTGGTTTTCATTAATTCTTTGTACGCTTCTCCATAATAATATCCACTCTCTACCCCTATCATATAATCACTATTTATAAGATCAGATAAAGTGTCTAATTTAATCGCTTTAGTTTGGCCACTTCTGACATATAGATTAACTGTTTCTTGCCTATAAGCTTGTGTAAACATAGCATAGTGTAACCTTTCTTCACTATATGACGCGCCCATAGCAACATCCAATTCACCTAATTTTATATAGTGTAGATGTCGTTTCCACGGTAATTCAGTATAAGCGGTTTCATAACCAACTTTAGCCAAAATAGTATTAAAAATTTCAAAATCTAAACCCACGAGATCTTGTTGACTAGTTCGATATTGATATGGGTACCAGAGTTCCCAACCGACCTGTAACTCTTTAGCATTGACGGTAATGTTGATAATAAGTACAAAAATGATAAATAAGTTTTTCATGTTATGCCTTTCATACCTTGTTCATTACCGACTTAGCTAATAGTAGACCTTATAAATTTGAAGGTTTTAATTTTAGCACCAATGCAGGGTCTAACCTCATGTTGAACCAGTTAACTCGCCAATCTAAATGTGGTCCTGTTGCTCTGCCACTTGCGCCTACTGCTGCGATTAGTTCACCTTGCTTAACATCATCACCTTCTTTAACGTATGAATCGCTTAAGTGTAAAAATGTTGAAGTAACGCCGTGTCCATGATCAATAATCATAGTACCACCCGAGTAAAACATGTCAGCTACATACATTAATATTTTACCGTCTGCAGGAGATTTTACCGGATCGCCTTTTTTACCCGCATAATCTAAACCATAATGTGGTGTTTTAGGTACACCATTATAATAACGTTGACTACCATATACACCGGTAATTATGCCATCAATAGGCGCGATAAAGCCTTGAGAAAATGCCGTTAAATCGCTATCAACCTGGCGCGCAGCTCTAATTTTTTTATTATCTTCCCCAACTCGGCTGATGGCTTTTTTGTTGGGGTTCATAATTTTTTTCGAAATACCATTCACACGTTGAATGTTATAATTTCGCTTTAAAGGTTTTAGTAAACGCTTTTCAGTTTCACCACTTGGGCTTATGATCAATAACTCACTGTTATTTTTCTCATCTCGGCTAAAACCCAAAGCATAATCGCCCTGCTTAGAAACCTTAATTTTATTTCCATTTAACGTTACTGTGTTTTCTGGCTTCGTTTTACCCACAATCAGTGAACCTTGAAAAAACGGTTCACTTGATATGGTTTCTGCTTGTGTTGATACAACATTTGCAAATAACAAACCAGATACAATATACAGCTTTAATAACATTGTTCTGTGTTTACCCATGAGCAATAGCACCTTTTGCAACACCTTCAAATGCAACAACTTTAAATTCATCATTAGGTGATTGCTTTTTAAGTTGTCGAACAATAAAGTCAGCAAGTAACTCCACCGTTGAATCGCAATCAACCACATCTAATATGTTACTTGGTACCGCAATATCAAATCGGCCTTGCGGTGCATAGTAAGAAAATAATTGGTGATCGGGTGTCAAATTAGCACGAGCTACTTCAGATAACTCTAAATCACTTAGCGCTATACGATCAGCTTCACTGGCAAGGTAAATATCTTGCCAACGTAAACTCCACACCTCTTCAAGTGCTGATGAACGTTTACCATTTTTATAGATATGAATTTTAGAGCGATGGCCATGGGCAATGCGCTGACAATTACCGTCGTGAAGTTTCAAGCCATGGGTATAATGATAGTAGGCACCATCAATAACTTCTGGTCTTAAATTTAGCGTTAAGCCTTGAACATTTTTAGGTAAATGCGTAAGAATTATGGTCGTTAAATATGCGGTAACTGACTCTATATCTATTTGCTTAGTGTCTATTTTTGCAAAAGCACAACTAGGTGACTGTAAATAGTATGCACCTTGTTTTGATTCAAAATTTACAAACTCATGACCATCTCTTTGCGTTGAGGGCTCTGCATTAATACTATTATCTTGCATTGGCAAGAGTAATTTATGATCAACAGCATCATCAATAATGGCTTTGATTTGCTTTTTAACCACAGCAAAATCTAGCACCATGCTCATTTCATTTAAACTTCCATCAAGTAAAACATCTACAATCCAGCTTTCACCCACTATGCCACGTGCACTACAACAATAAGAGAAGTCGATTACGGTTAAATCATTTACAAATAACTGCATTTATTATTATCCCCCTACTATTTCACTTGCCAAGCGATGGTTTCATCTGCACGAATAGGTACAACAACATCACCACCAAATGCCATGGTTGCTGGTACGTTCCAAGCTTGTTTCACTAAGGTTATTTTATCGCTATTTACTGGTAAGTTATAAAACTTAGGACCATTCAAGCTAGCAAAACCTTCAAGCTTATCAAGTGCACCGGCTTGTTCAAATGCTTCTGCATAAAGTTCAATAGCGGCATGCGCTGTGTAAGCACCGGCACATCCACATGCTGCTTCTTTAGCACCTTGTGGATGCGGCGCAGAATCTGTACCTAGAAAAAACTTTTCGCTACCACTGGTTGCCGCTTCAATTAAGGCATGTTGATGAGTATTACGCTTCAATATAGGTAAACAGTAAAAATGAGGACGAATACCGCCAACTAACATGTGATTACGGTTAAATAACAAATGATGAACGGTAATGGTTGCCGCAACGTTATCACTGGCTTCTTTAACGAAATCAACCGCATTTTTAGTCGTAATATGTTCTAAAACAATTTTTAATGTTGGATACTTTGCAACTAATGGGCGCAAAATAGTATCAATGAAGATAGCTTCACGATCAAAAATATCAATATCATGATCCGTTACTTCACCATGTACCAATAATGGCATGTTAACTTCTTCCATTGCGGCTAAAACTGGCGCAATGTTATCGACGTTAGTAACACCTGAAGAAGAATTGGTGGTTGCACCTGCGGGATAAAGCTTCGCGGCGTATACAATACCCGATGCTTTAGCGGCTTTAATATCTTCAGCCGTAGTCTTATCCGTTAAATACAGCACCATTAAAGGTTGAAATTGCTTACTCGGATTAGCAGCCATAATACGTTGATGATACTGGGTTGCTAATTCTGCATTAGTTACTGGCGGTACAAGGTTTGGCATTATAATAGCGCGACCAAAGTAGCGACTAATATCAGCAACGGTATTATTTAAGGCTTCACCGTCACGTAAATGTACATGCCAGTCGTCTGGTCTAGTAATGGTTAATGTGCTCATTTTTTTCCTAATTTTTTCATTTGCTATCGCTTAACTTCAGCAATAGGATTTATATATGGTTGATGCCTAACTGAGTGAACGTTAATTATTCGCTTTCTGAATGTTGCGTTTGCTCTAGGCTCGAGTTTTCATTATTTTGCGCTGTAGCTTGGTTTGAATTCGCGCTTTGATTAGCATTACTTTCCATTAATGCTAATAATTGATCTTTTAAATTTGGCGGTACTTTATAAATAGTAATGCTTTCATTAGCGGGGCTATAAACAACATCTTGACCAAAATGGCTACGCTCAAAACTCAAACTAATGCCGTTACCATAGCCTGCATATTTAGTCACTTTATTGACTACAGCTTGGTCATGCGGAAATGACTCTTCAATTGGATATGATTGCTCTTGGCAGAATTTATAAAAGTCTTGTCCACTTTCTTCTGTTTTAATTACATTACCAATTTCTTGCAATGACACATCCTGCGCTGACTCTTTTTGCTCTTTACAGTAACTTAATAGCTCTTTACGCGTTTGTTGCTTTTCATTCGCGTCAAACTGATTAACGGCAACATAGTCTTCAACGGCTTGTACTAAGGTTTGGGTTTGCTCTTTCGAGTTTAGCCCTTCTTCACAACTTAAAAAGTCTAAGAAAAAATCAGATACTTTTCTGCCTGCACGGCCTTTAATAAATGAAATGTAACGGTTGCCCTCAGCATTATTTTGATAATCGAATAAATCAATTCGAGCCGCTAACTGTAATTTATTGGTATCAAGATGCTGATCCGCTGAAATATTTAATTCACCATCAACAGAGTAATGTTCAGAAATAGGAATAATAGCCACCAGTAAATAACGACCGCCCATATATTCATAATGACAAACAATTAAATAACCCGTTTCAGCTAGGTCATATTTTTCTAATTCATTTTTAAGTAAATTACCGGCTTGGCCACTAAATTGATGAAAAGTTTGCGCATCACTTAAATAACTTTCCATAACATCAACAAATCGGGCACTGTCGCCTTCAGCTGGCATTGATGAAAAATGTCCGTAAGCCTTACTACCTTTACTATTATAAATTTTATGTAGTGCATCAACAAAACTTTCTATTTTGCTACTCGCCGCAACGTTTTCAGGCCCTAACCTGAGTACAACTTCACCTGTTTCTTCTTTTTTTGATAAAAAATGCAGTGTTATATTCGAAATTATTAAGCTCATAGATAAAGGCCAGTATTATATTGTTCGGGCATTTGATAAACTTAAGTCAGTTTATTCAATTACCATTAAGTGTTTAAGATGCCTATTGTATCCAAGTATTCCAACGAACGTGTAGAAAAAATTATTAAAGATTTGCTTGATGTACTCGTCAACGAGTCTGCAACCCCTGATCTAGCGCTGATGTGCTTAGGAAACACCCTAACTGAAATTATTATAAATAATGTTCCTAAAAAGGAACGAGAAGCAATAGTAAACAATTTTACCAACGCATTAAAACAATCTATACAAAATTCTAAATAAAAAGTATAAATAATAAGCGACATTCCTCAACAATAATAAGAGTATTTACGACGCAATGGCTTCATTTGAATCTAAACCCTATAGTAAGCGCCTATTACAGTTAGTTAGTTGGAGCCACTGGTTCACTTTTTTTAATATTATTGCGGCGATATTATTATCGTCAATTTATGTATTTAGTGAATCAATGCCCGAGACTTTATTAGGCCAAACGTATTTAGTTACTACGTGGTTAAGCCATATGGCTTTTCTAACCTTTATGAGTTTCGTACTCATTTTGTTTCCGATCACCTTATTGTTTCCTCGCACTCGGTTTATTCGAGTTACCGCTTCCATTATTTTTACCATTGAACTATTACTGCTTTTATTAGATGCCTTTATTTATAATCGTTTAGGTTATCATTTAAATATTTCATCAAGTGCACCAATACTTGAGCTTATTACCAACGAAATTCAACAAAATAGCCGAGTTTTTTGGTTCGTTAGTTTAGTGTTAACCATGGTTATTTTGTCGTTTGAACTTATTACGTCAAACTATGCATGGAAACACTTAAAAGATTTACAAAAAACCATTTTTGCACGCTTTATTGTTATTCCACTTGTTAGCTTTTTCTTTTTTAGTCACATTATTCATATTTGGGCTGATGCTAATCTTGAATATGATGTGTTGCGTCAAGATACCGTATTACCGTTGACTTATCCGTCTACGGCAAAAACCTTATTAACTAAATATGGCATGTTCGACAGAGTTGATTATATTGCTCGTCGTACTAGCCCGTTAGCCTTTACTGATGCCGTTCCTCAGTACCCGCAATATCAGGGTCAATGCCCGAATGATTCCGCCTTAAAACAATCAGTTTTCATGGTAATTACCGACCAAACCTTACAAGTTGAACAGTTGGATAAAATTAAGCAAAGAGTCAAGCATGGCATACTCTCGCTGGATAATCATGTGGATAACGCGTTACCAAAAGATGCTTGGTTTAATCTGTTTTATAGCTTGCCGAGTATTTATAAAGAATCGTTAATTGAACAACATGCTCAACCATTACTTTTTCAGATTATAGAACAAAAAAATCTTGCTAAATCGTTTACTATTATTGGTGAAGATAACAGTGAAGCGTCAATCATTAACTCAAATGGCTTACTGAATATTACTAATGAATTATTCTCTAGCACAACGAAACTAAATGATATTTCTAGCTTAATTTTTGCTGATAAATTGAATAGCTACTCGCCAGGCTTACACGTATTTTACTTTAAAGGTGACAATAGTTATCAGTATGAACTGTTTTTAGATGCTTTAATGTCAGCACAAAATAAACAGCAAAATGATAATGAAATTAACGATATTCTTTGGATCAGCTCGGTTGGTAACAGCACAATAGATACAAGCTTATCAACTAAACCTGCGTTATTTGTTTTACCTGAAAGTAAGAATACGTTTATTAATAACCTGACAAGCCATATGGATGTTCAGCCCACCTTAATTAAACGTTGGTTAGGTTGTGATATTGATGAAAAAGGCTATAGCAATGGCACTGACATCAAAGCGTTAACTTATGACCGCATTATTGCGAATACTATGGACAATGGCATTGTTGTTTTTAATAAAGATAAATCAATGTTTGTTGACCAAAATGGTAACTTCCAAAGTTATTCTATTCAGCTTGCCGCGCCTATTACGGCAAAACCTGACTTTCCATTAATGATTGATGGTGTTAATTTTATTAAGCAATTCAGTAAGCAAGCACAAAGTGTACAATAATTAGTCGCTTAGCTTAACGGTAACGTTTTTTAATTGCATTCGACTCATAAATCATTAATATAGCTCGCATAAGCTTTTATCCCCATTAAGCTTATTATTCGGGGTATAGCGCAGCTTGGTAGCGCGTGCGTCTGGGGGACGTGAGGTCGCAAGTTCGAATCTTGCTACTCCGACCACATTAAGTAATATAAATTAGCCATTTACAGAGTAAACAAAAACTCTTAAGTGGCTTTTTTGTGCCTATTAATATTCGTCTAACCTATATCTAACGCATGTCTAACAAAAATCCACTTTTGTTAATTTCAAACCTTAGTGTTTTGCACTTAATTATAGAAACCCAAGGGTATCGTCACTAGTGCCCTATTCTTATGCCGTTAACAATTAATTTTCGGTATATCTCGCCACTTACTGGTAAAGCTCGGGGAAAGAAATTCACGTCGCATATGCCATTTTTCAATGCGGCCCTGCGCTGCTAGCTGTAATGTTTCATTACCGTAACGATTATTTATACCGTCGTAGCAGTGCATTAATTTAGGGTCGTCACTATTTGGCCAGAATAGATCCTGTTGTTGAAACTGGCTATTTTCAAGTTCAATAGCGCCTACACCGCAGCGATAGAAATTAACACCACTGGCATAAATACGATTAAAAACCGTTGATATGGCATTGGCAATACTGAGCGTGTTATCAGTTGCAATGCTAAATTCATAAATAATAGATTGATTGTAGTAGTTATCATCATGAGGTGAACTTGCTGCAAAAATTGCTAGGCGTTTTACCCGAGAATGCTGTTTTCTTAATTTTCGAGCTACAATGACTCCGTGGCTGACCAGTGCTGTTTTTAATTGATAAGTTTCATTAATACGCTGTCCAAAACTTCTCGTTGAAAAAATTTCTTTTTTGGGTTGTTTTACCTCATCCCAATGAATACAAACAATACCGTTAAGCTCATTAACGGTTCGCTCAACCAGTACGCTAAACTGGCTGCGCATAGCTTTAGGTGACTGATTGGCTAAATCCCACGCGGTAGCAATACCTAATACGTTTAAACGTTTGCCTAATCGGCTACCAATTCCCCATACGTCAGTTACTGTCATTTTTGATAACACGTCTTTGCGTGATGCTATATCGTCAACCACCGCAACCCCGTTATAACCCGGTAACTTTTTAGCCGCATGGTTAGCCGCTTTGGCTAACGTTGGTGTCGAGCCAAATCCTACACCAACGGGTAAGCGTGTTTCTTGCCAAACAGCACGGCGTATGTCGTGACCATATTGCTGCCAATCCATAATAATTTGATTATATTTTTTGAATTGTAAAAATGACTCATCAATCGAGTATACATATTGGTTATCACAGAAACGCCCAATAACATTCATCATTTTTTCGCTCAAATCTGCATATAGCTCGTAATTTGACGAGCGAATAACCACATTATGTTTTGCCAAGAAATGTTTAATTTGAAAGTAAGGTTTAAACTTAGGTATACCTAAACGCCTGCCTATGGGGCAAACAGCGCAAATACAGCCATCGTTATTTGTTAGTACGACTACGGGCCTATTACGAATTAAAGGGTCAAATACCTTTTCACAAGAGGCATAAAAGGATACCGCATCAACTAACGCATACATGCGCTCAGCTCCCTTGCTGGTCGATGTAATCGTATTGAGCGCGTAACAACGCCTTCTATTTGAAATTCATCTTCTGGGGTAATGTTCACAGGTTTATGCTTGAACGAGGCAGATAATAATCTAGCGTTCTTTTTATCAATAAGTTTGCACGTAAAACAACCGTTGTAGTTAGCAACAATCACGTCTCCGTCTTTTACTGTTTCACCACGGTCGACGAGTAATAAATCACCATCGAAAATACCTAGCTCTTGCATTGAGGCCCCCTGTGCTAAACCGATAAACGTTGCATCTGGGTTTGAAATTAAAAGTTGATCAAGTGATAAGCCAAGCTCTTTATATTCAGCTGCAGGAGATTCAAAGCCAGAGATACCGGCCTCAATATAAATCGGAATAACTTTCATAACACACAACCAAAACTGTACATTTATACAGTATAATTTATTATGCAAATTTGAGGAAGCTTTATATTATATGTCGTTACAAGTGTGTGGATAAATATACTGCAACGCACTAGGCGAAGTTACGTTATACCTAATGTGAGTTTAAAAATAATATACAGTGGTTACGCATCAACAACCCCTGTTTCAAAAAATGGTTACATACATAGCTTGTTAGAAGTCAATATAATCGCTAAAATTACGCTATAACATCTATCATTCGGTAAAATAAAATGAAATCGATCAATATTATATGGGTGGTGATGTTACTTTCATTATTGTTCAATGCAGCCAACGCAGCAGAAAAGTTAACGGTAGTATTTGGTGGTAAATTAGCGCCTTGGGTTCTATCTGACACCAATGAAGGTATTATTATCGATCTATTAAAAGCAACAATGAAGCCCTTGGGTTATGAAATACAGCCATTGTACCTCCCTTATGCTCGTCGAATTAATGCCTATAAAACAGATGAAGTTGATGTGGTATCTGACATGAATTTAAACACGATCAACGAACACGGTTTAAAAGGTTATCTTTCAGATACTGCCTACGCTTACGAGAACTTTGCCTTTAGCTTACATAAAAATAACTTTGAATTTAACGAATTAAAAGATCTTAAAAACCACAGTTTACTTTCATGGCAAGATGCTGCTATTCATTTAGGTGAAGCATACGCTAATATGGCAAATAACCACTCGAGTTATAGCGAAACATTTGATCAATTAGTACAAGTTAAAATGCTGTTTTTAGAGAAGTTTGACGTAGTACAAATGGATGCGCACATTTTTGATTATTACCGCGTTCAAATAATCAATAACCGCAAAATTAATGCCGCTCAACAAGTCGATCGTTTTGGGCTATTTGGTGCAAGCCCTAATGGCTTTTTATTTAAGTCAGAAGCCTTACGTAATAAGTTTAATACACAATTACGACACCTTAAGGCTACAGGTGAATATCAAAAAATATTTGATCGCTACTTAACGCTCGATAACGCAAACGCTGAACAACCAGACAAGGTAAAAGCATTCAATTAATTGCTATTTAAGAGTCTACACAGCTTTAACTCATTGACCTGAAAAAGTCATTTACCCTTGCACCTGCACACATACCTGCACTTAAACTTTAAGAAAGTAAGGTATAGCAACTAAAATTACGCCAACAATAAGCAGCATAGTAACGCTAGACATAAAGTATGGAAATACAAATAAAGCTAGCCCGGTGCAAAGCGGCACAATCGCTTTTTGTTTTCTACCATACATGAAATAACCTATACCAATACCACCAAATAAAACGCTCCAAAGCATTATTGAAGAACTATCCATATAACATCCCTTTTTAAGTTATTAACCAACCTGTAAAGAACCAATAACTATTGTTTTAGTTTATCTAGTCGATTGGTTTGTGTTTTCTATGCATAAAAAAAATCCAATACCTAGGTATTGGATTTTTTTGAAGCTGACATTAATTAACCAACATTAATGTTAGTACAACCTTTCATATAAGGTTGTAAAACGGTTGGTACGTTAACGCTACCATCTGCTTGTTGGTAGTTTTCAAGTACCGCTACTAACGTACGACCAACAGCAAGACCAGAGCCATTAAGTGTATGTACAAGTTCTGGCTTATTGCTTTCACTGCTACGATATCTCGCTTGCATTCTACGTGCTTGGAAATCGCCCATATTTGAACAAGAAGAAATTTCACGGTAAGTATTTTGCGCAGGAAGCCATACTTCAATATCAAACGTTTTAGTTGCACTAAAACCAATATCACCCGTACACAACACTACTGTACGATAAGGTAATTCTAATTTTTCAAGAATTTTTTCTGCATGACCCGTTAAGTCCTCTAAAGCTTGAAAAGAGTCTTCTGGCTTAACAATTTGCACCATTTCAACTTTGTCGAATTGATGTTGGCGGATCAAGCCGCGAATGTCTCTACCATAAGAACCTGCTTCACTTCGAAAACACGGTGTATGTGCACACATTTTTATTGGCAAGTCACTTTCTTCGATAATTTCATCGCGCACTAAGTTAGTTAACGGTACTTCAGCGGTTGGAATTAAAGAAAGCTTTTTGTTGTTTAATTCGGTATGGAATAAATCTTCACCAAATTTGGGTAATTGGCCCGTACCGTATAAAGAGTCATGATTGACTAAGTAAGGTACGTACATTTCTTGGTAGCCGTGCTCTTCGCTATGCACATCTAACATAAATTGGGCTAATGCACGGTGCAACTTAGCAATTTGACCGCGCATAACGGCGAAACGAGTACCAGCAAGCTTTGCTCCACTTTCAAAGTCTAAGCCTTTGTCTAATGCCGTAGCAACGTCAACATGGTCTTTTACTTCAAAATCAAATTCACGTGGCGTACCCCAACGTTTAATTTCTACGTTGTCGTCTTCGCTAGCACCGGCAGGTACTGACTCATGAATTAAGTTTGGTATTGCTGAGGCAATAAAATCAATTTTCGCAAGTACTTGAGTTTGTTCTTCTTTTGCCGCTTCTAGCTCATCACCCAGCTTACTCACTTCGGCCAATAAAGGCTGAATATCTTCGCCACGGGCTTTAGCTTGTCCTATAGATTTAGAACGAGTATTTCGCTGGTTTTGTAAGTCTTGCGTATTCATTTGGATAGCTTTACGTTGCTCTTCTAACGCCATTAGTTCTGCGGTATCTAACGTATATCCACGTTTAGCAAGTTCAGCTGCGGTGTTTTCTATATCTGTTCTAAGTAGTTTTGGATCAAGCATGATATGTCACGTGTTTTCTTTGTTATTTACTTGTTAAAAATAGATACAATATACATGCCTAACGCTGCTGCAAAAATGCATAAGCAAACATTAAGTAAAATGTTTATTGTCGCTTTAAATATGTCACCTTGTTGAATTAATAACAACGTGTCTAATGAGAAGGTTGAGAAAGTGGTAAATGCGCCTAAAAAGCCAATACCAATAAGTGTTCGATAAACACTTACTTCAATCACACCTTGTTCAATTAACCCATAAAGTGCTCCCATGATCAGGGATCCGGAAATATTAACCGCCAACGTAGCAAAAGGGAATCCTTTTCCGAGCCAATTTAAAATTAATTGTGAAATATAAAATCGAAAGCTCGCACCAAAAGCGCCACCTAAGGCAACAAATAGATATAAAGTGAAGTTACTAATAGTGTTAGTCATATCGGCGTTGGTCAGATTGTTGGTTTAACTGGTTTAAATAATTTAGTTTCTCACGCAATTGTTTTTCAAGACCACGGTCGGTGGGTTGATAAAGAGTTGTTTGGGCGATTTCTTCTGGAAAGTAATTCTCGCCTGCAGCAAAGCCCCCAACTTCATTATGAGCATAGCGATACTCTTCACCATGTCCTAACTCTTTTGTAATAGCACTGGTAGAATTTTTTAAATGCAATGGCACGTCAAGATCACTGGTTTC
Source organism: Colwellia sp. Arc7-D (assembly GCF_003061515.1). Taxonomy (NCBI): domain Bacteria; kingdom Pseudomonadati; phylum Pseudomonadota; class Gammaproteobacteria; order Alteromonadales; family Colwelliaceae; genus Colwellia; species Colwellia sp. Arc7-D. The sequence goes on along the minus strand of NZ_CP028924.1, from coordinate 2,035,782 downwards.
TTTTGCTAAGGCTTTTGCTTGTGAAAATGCCATATAAACGGCATTACTTTTCGGTGCAAGTGCCATATAGACCGTAGCTTGGGCTATCGCGCGTTCACCTTCGCTTGGACCAACCCGTTGAAAGGTATCCCAAGCGTTTATTGCTAATTGCATAGCACGAGGGTCAGCATTTCCAATATCTTCACTGGCGATAGCAAGAAGACGTCGTGCAACATAAAGTGCATCGCCGCCACCGGTTAAAATACGTGCATACCAATACAGTGCAGCATCGGGATCTGAGCCTCGAACCGATTTATGAAAAGCACTAATGAGATCGTAAAAAGCATCACCGCCTTTGTCATAAAGGGCAATTTTATTACCTGCTACTTGAATTAGCTGCTCTTTACTGAGTATTTGTTGGTTATTTTCAACCTTGGTAATTTCTAAACAATTTTCAAATAAATTTAATAACCTACGTGCATCACCATTGGCTAAAGCAATAAGTTGTTTTTTAGTGGCTTCATCAATAATGATATCAAGTTGAGTGCTGTTTGTTTGATAAGTTATCGCACGAGTAAGTACATTACTTAGATTAGCTTCGCTGAGTTTTTTTAAAGTATAAACACGGGCACGCGATAAAATAGCCTGATTGAGTTCAAAAGCAGGATTTTCAGTTGTTGCACCAATAAAAATAATGGTGCCGTCTTCAATATGCGGTAAAAATGCATCTTGCTGGCTTTTATTAAATCGATGTACTTCATCAACAAAAAGTACCGTCCTGCGTTGTTGATGGGTTGCGCGACTTTTTGCATTTTCAATAGCTTGGCGAATATCTTTAATGCCTGATGTTACTGCAGACACTCGTTCAATATCGGCATTAGCATGATGTGCAATAATTTCTGCTATGGTGGTTTTTCCAGTGCCTGGCGGCCCCCAGAATATAATAGAATGTACTTTACCTTGCTCTATAGCCAAGGGTAATGGCATACCTTTAGCTAGTATGTGTTCTTGGCCTTCATAATCTGCGAGCGATTTAGGTCTTAATTTAGCCGCTAAGGGTTTAAAACGGTCATCTTCAGCAAACTCTAGTTCGAGTGAGCCGTTAGCGTTGGTCATCTAAATAAACACCTTCAGGGACGGTAAACTGGAATAAACTCGATTCAGGTTTTGTATTTTTATCTTCAAGGCTAATAACACTAAGCTGCCCTGTTGCGTCTAGAATATTAAACGCTGAAAGTTCAACTTTCTGCGCATTGCCGGTAAAGCTAAGCTCTAAACTTTTAACGCGCGAGTTTTCATTATTTGCCGTGACCAAATAACGATTATTCGTTAACTGGCTTACGGTGTAATCTTGCCATAGTTGCTCATTGTTACTGGTAATTAATAAAATAGGCGTATTGGCTATCGCGCTTTCTAAAGTGTAAACACTGACCTGTTCAACAAAGGGATCATAAAACCATAAATTTTCGCCATCTGATACTATCAATGACTCATCAGGCATTAGGGTCTGCCAATGCACTAAATTAGGCTTGCTGACAGAAAGTGAACCACTGCCTTGTTGTAATTCATTACCTGCTTCATCAAATATGCGTTGAGTAAAATCTGCGCTGAAAAAGTCAATTTTCGCTAATTTGGCCATTAACTCACTTTTGTGATCATTGGCTTTATTCATTACCGATACATCAACTGAATACTCTACTGTGCCGTTATCTGTTAGTTTTTTGGTTAGATCTACTGGCTTGGTAATTTTAGTATGATCTGGATTAACCTTTATAGAATGAACATCCAAATTGTCATGACTTACCGCTAAACTAACCGTTGAAAATACCGCACTACATAGCGTTGCAATGGCAACGCTATTTTTTATTAATTTAATCTTAAATAGCATGTTAGTGTTCCTTAATTGGCGGTGGCGCTAACACTTCTCGTGCGCCATTATTACCTGGTCTGCTTACGACACCATGTGATTCCATTTGTTCAACAATACGTGCAGAACGGTTGTAACCAATTCTAAATTTTCTTTGGATGCTAGAAATTGACACTCGACGACTTTCTGTAATAAAAGCTAATGCTTCATCATACAATGTATCTATTTCTTCTTCACTATCGGCATCTGCTTGCTCACCTGGTAGTAAAATATCTTGTTCTGAATCGCCTGAAAGGATCTCTTCAATGTAATTAGGCTCTGCTCTTGATTTCCAATCGTTAACTACTGCGTGAACTTCGTGGTCGTCAACAAAAGCACCATGAACACGAATAGGTACGGCTTCACCAGGCGGTAAATAGAACATATCACCCATGCCCAGTAATTGATCAGCACCTTGTTGATCAAGAATAATACGAGATTCAATACGCGATTGTACTCTCAGTGCCATACGTGTTGGAATATTAGCTTTTATTAAGCCCGTAATAACATCGGCTGACGGGCGTTGAGTCGCTAAAATTAAGTGAATACCAGCAGCACGTGCTTTTTGAGCAATTCGAGCAATAAGTTCTTCAACTTTTTTACCTACTATCATCATCATGTCAGCAAATTCGTCAACAATAATAACAATCGAAGGTAGCTTTTCTAATGTTGGAGGCGTTTGTGTAAAGGCATCACTTGGCTGCCATAAAGGGTCTATTAAAGGTTCACCGGCAGCAATGGCTTTAGCCACTTTATCGTTATAACCTTTTAGGTTACGTACGCCAAGTTTAGACATTAATTGATAACGTCGTTCCATTTCTCCAACACACCAACGTAATGCATTCGCCGCTTCTTTCATGTCGGTTACTACTTCAGATAGAAGATGAGGAATACCATCATAAACCGATAATTCTACTTGTTTAGGGTCAATCATGATCATGCGTACATCTTCAGGAGAAGACTTATACAGAATACTGACTATCATGGTATTAACAGCTACAGATTTACCTGAACCGGTAGTACCTGCCACTAATAAATGTGGCATTTTAGCCAAATCAGCAATAACCGGTTGGCCAGAAATATCGCTACCGATAGCCATAGCTAAGTTTGATTTTGAAAGTGCAAATTTTTCACAAGAGATAACATCAGCGAAAAATACGGTTTCGCGATGTTTGTTAGGTAATTCAATACCAATAACTGATTTGCCTTCAATAACTTCAACAACTCGTACGCTTTTAGCCGATAAAGAACGTGCCAAATCTTTAGATAAATTGGTAATTTTACTGGCTTTAACACCTGGCGCTAAGTTTAGCTCAAAGCGAGTAATAACCGGTCCTGGGAATACACCAACAACTTCAGCCTTGATACCAAATTCCAACAGTTTTGCTTCTACTAAGCTAGACACTAAATCAAGTTGCTCTTGATCAATTGGGTTTTCAACTTTATCTTTTCTGTCTAACAAATCTAATGAAGGCATATCATTATAATTTGGCTCTGCCGGTTTATCTTTGTCTAATTGCTGATAAATTTTATCATGTAGGGTTGTAGGCTCTTCAACAACAATTTTTTCAACGGGCTCGAAAGCGGCAGCAATTTCATCATCGCTGACATGCTCTTGCACATTCATGGCAAGCGGCTCACCCATTAATTCATCTATATCAACATAAGGTTCATTGTCGCGAGAGTTATAAGCGCTGTCATCAATACTCTTGGCAATAAGACTGTCATGCTTAGCATCACTGATAGCTTCCATAGCGTCTTTGACTTCATCAGACTCTTTTTCAAAAGCGATGTAATGCTCTGGAACATTATCGTTTGAAGTCGCTTTAGTACTATTGAGTTTTTCAGCGGCTTGCTCAATATTTAATGATTGAGCTGTTACTGTTTCTTTTTCTGGGCTTGTACCTAAATGATGTTTAATAATCGCAGGTATAGTTAAACTATATTCAATAGCATTTATCGCTAACTCCCCTACTTTATCAATAGCATTAAGTAACGAAATGCCGGTTAACAAAACAAAGCCTGACCCACAAAATGTTACAAATAACAGTGTGCTACCAACAAATGACAAATAAGGTATCAGTGAGTTACTGAGTACGTCGCCTAAAATACCACCCGCAGAAAAATAAAAAACGTCGTCAAAATTCATGCTAGCTATCGAGGTTATACCAATATAAAACAAAATAAAGCCAATAAATTTTAAGCCTAATGTTAGGTAATCAAGTCGAATTAACTGGTGATACTTTTGAAATAACAACCAACCTGTTATCGCAATAACAAAAGGTAAGCTATAGGCAATTAACCCAAATAAATTTAACAGTAAATCAGATAAATATGCGCCAACTGCGCCACCTAAATTTCGGACAGGGTTTTGATAACCCGTTTGGGACCAACCGGGATCAGCGGGATCAAAACTAAATAATGCTAGCATGATAAACATAGCAAAAACGCAGGACACTAAAAGTCCGGCTTCGAGCAGGCGTTGAACGCCATTTAACTTTGGAGATGGAGAAGACAAATGCACACTCTTCTGAAAATTATCATTATAATAATGCTAAAATACCAAACATTAGCGATGAATAAAACGTAATACCGAATATTTACCGTGAATAATGGCTTTTAACGCTTTATAGGTAAGTGATTTGAGGATTTAACCTCTTCCATAACGACATAGGTTCTACTTTCACTAACCGCAGGCAACCTTAACAAGGTGTCTCCCAATAGTTCGCGATAAGCGGTCATATCTGCGACACGTGTTTTAAGTAAAAAGTCGAAATTTCCTGAAACTAAATGACATTCTTGAATGACGTCTAAGCCATGCACCGCTTTAGAAAAATCGTCAAAAACATCAGGGCTGGTTTTAGTTAGGGTAATTTCTACTATCACTAATAATGCAGCATCCAATTTTCTTGGGTTTAAAATAGCTTGATAACCAACAATAAATTGGTCATTTTCTAAACGCTTCACCCTTTCAAGACAAGGAGTAGCGCTTAAACCTACTCTTTTAGAAAGTTCAATATTGGATAAACGACCATTTTTTTGTAATTCAAACAAGATATTTTTATCTATTCGATCTATTTTTTTTGTCACTGCAGAATTCATATACAATCCACTAATAAAATAAACATTTACAGGATTATATCCTAACATCAACAAAATAACGACAGGTTAATTCGAGATAAAGTCACTATACTAGTTCCATATTTTACAACAGAGATAGAAACTATGATTATCGGTGTACCTAAAGAAATAAAAAACCACGAGTACCGTATTGGCTTAACTCCTGCTGGTGTTAAAGAGTTAGTTGTTAATGGCCATGACGTTATCGTTGAAAATAATGGTGGTGCAGCAATCGGCTTTGAAAATGAACAATACATCACAGCTGGTGCAAAAATTATTGATTCAGCAGCAGAGATATTTGCTACTGCTGACATGATCATTAAAGTAAAAGAACCACAGCCAATTGAATGTAAAATGCTTCGACCTGGTCAAGTACTTTTCACTTACTTACATTTAGCCCCAGATCCAAAGCAAACAGAACTACTTGTAGCTTCTGGCGCAACTTGTATTGCTTACGAAACGGTTACACAAAATGGCGGTGGTTTACCACTACTAGCACCTATGTCTGAAGTTGCAGGCCGTATGTCAATACAAGCAGGTGCACATGCGCTAGAAAAAGCACAAGGTGGCTTAGGTGCATTGTTAGGTGGTGTTCCAGGTGTTGCTCCAGCAAAAGTACTTATTGTTGGTGGTGGTGTTGTTGGTACGCAAGCAGCTCGTATGGCTGTAGGTATGGGTGCTGACGTTACTATTTTAGATCGTTCATTACCTCGTTTACGTCAGTTAGACACAGAGTTTGATGGTCGTCTTAAAACCGTTTACTCAACGGCTGATGCTATGGACCAACTTATTGTTGAAGCTGATTTAGTTATCGGTGCAGTCTTAATTCCAGGTGCAGCAGCGCCTAAGTTAGTGACAGCTGAACATATTAAAATGATGAAGAAAGGCGCTGTTATTGTTGATGTAGCCATTGACCAAGGCGGTTGTTTTGAAACATCTAAAGCGACTACACATCAAGACCCTACTTATGTAGTTGATGATGTTGTGCATTACTGTGTTGCTAACATGCCAGGTGGTGTTGCAAGAACATCAACAATGGCGTTAACCAATGCGACTATGCCATTTACTGTTACACTAGCCAACAAAGGTGCAAAACAAGCATTACTTGATGACGTACACTTAATGGCCGGTTTAAATGTTTTAGGTGGTAAAATCACTTACAAACCAGTGGCTGATGTACTCGGCTATGATTATGTTGCACCAGAAGTCGCTATAGCTACTTTATAACTTGTAACATCAAAAAATGTTTAAAGCCGCTTACATAAAGCGGCTTTTGTGTTTTTTAAGTATTTATAATTAGCAGCAACATTACAATTATCTAGGTGCATTTGTAAAAATAGCCTTGCAGTTTTGTCAAAGAAATTATTATTTATAATTATTTCTTTGTTGCTCTCTTGAGATAATCACTTAGAATCCCAACTATTAAGACATTAACATATTTTATTTTTGGAGTAGTTCATGAGCGAAGCAAGACATTGCCCGTTACTCATATTGGGTTCAGGCCCTGCAGGATATACCGCAGCAGTATATGCAGCACGTGCTAACTTAAAACCTGTGATGATCACCGGTTTACAACAAGGTGGTCAATTAACCACAACCACTGAAGTAGAAAACTGGCCTGGTGATGCAGATGACCTTACTGGACCTGCATTAATGGATCGTATGCAAAAGCATGCTGAAAAATTTGAAACTGAAATTATATTCGACCATATCAATGAAGTAGATTTCAGTGAAAAGCCATACAAACTAAAAGGCGACTCAGGTGTTTATACTTGTGATGCGCTTATTATTTGTACTGGTGCATCTGCGATGTACCTTGGTTTACCTTCTGAAGAAGCCTTTATGGGTAAAGGTGTTTCTGCCTGTGCTACTTGTGATGGATTTTTCTATAAAAATCAAAAAGTCGCTGTTGTTGGTGGTGGTAATACCGCTGTAGAAGAAGCTTTATACTTATCAAACATAGCTTCTGAAGTTCATTTAATTCACCGTCGTGATACTTTCCGTTCAGAGAAAATATTAACTAAGCGTTTAATGGACAAAGTAGCGAACGGTAATATCGTATTACACCTTGATCGTACATTAGACGAAGTACTTGGCGATAACATGGGTGTTACTGGTGTTCGCATTAAAGACATGAACTCTGATGCAACAGAAGAATTTGACGTAATGGGTGTGTTTATAGCGATAGGCCATAAACCAAACACTGATATTTTCAAAGATCAATTAGACATGAAAGATGGTTATATAACCATTCAAAGTGGTACTAATGGTAATGCCACACAAACCAGTGTTGAAGGCATTTATGCGGCTGGAGATGTTGCTGATCATATTTACCGTCAAGCAATTACCTCTGCTGGTGCCGGTTGCATGGCTGCATTAGATGCAGAGCGTTACTTAGACGCAAAAGGTAGTCACTAATCAATGACCCGAGCTATTCCTTGGATTACTTCGAATAGCTCGATTTTCCCTGATTTATCTACCGCTCTTACCGACCCCAACGGCCTACTCGCTTTCGGCGATGACTTATCACCTCAACGAATTTATCAAGCTTATCAAAATGGGATATTCCCATGGTTTAGTGATGGCGAACCTGTCATGTGGTGGAGCCCTGATCCACGTGGCATTATTAATATTTCACAACTTACGATTAATAAAACCTTAAAAAAGGTGCTTAAACGGGAAACCTTTACCGTCACACTTAATAAAGACTTTAATCAAGTTATTGCATTATGTGCTGATGCCCCCTTTCGTCAAGAAGAAACTTGGATTGTTGACCCTATGATAGCTGCTTATAAGTTATTACATGATCAAGGCCGAGCACACTCAATTGAAGTTTGGCATAACGAGCAACTAGTTGGTGGATTATATGGCGTAGCAGTAAATGGTTATTTCTCCGGTGAGTCAATGTTTTACAAAGAGAGCAACGCGTCAAAGATCGCACTTGTGTATTTGGCTAACTTACTTAAATCAATAAAAGTTGAATTTATAGATTGCCAAATGCTTAACCCTTTTTTAGCAGGAATGGGTTGCATTGAAGTTTCACGTCAACAATTTTTAAAACAGCAATCACTTGCAAAAACTATAAACCCACCAATAGAATTTTGGCAAACTAGACAGTTACTTTTAGATTAACGCTCTTATTGTTATTCAGCGATCAAAACTTTAAGTATGAATAACCGTTGAAATTTGTTAATAATGAGTGCTGATATAAAAAAATTTAATCGTGGTGAAAAATTTGAATAAAAATCTTAGTTGGTTAACGGTAATATTAATTGTATTTTATTCAAACTATGCATTTTCTTTCACTACCAATAATATTGAACAAACACTTAATCATCAAATTGCTATTAACCCAAAAGCTGTTTTTTATAAAATAGAATCTTTATTAGTCGACCCTGAAGTTACCGTTAACTTAAAAGCTAAGTTGATGGTGCTTCAATCAGAAATAGCTTACATCATTGACCAACCTGAAAATATTTTAAAATATTCAAAAGCAGCCTTAGCTACGGGTTTATTAACAGATACTTGGCATACCAGAGTACTGATTAGCCAATCTAGAGGGTACTTTCAGCGGGGACAATTCAATGAGTTTTTAGCTACTGCTAATATGGCGGTGATTAAAGCTGAACAATCAAGTTTATCGAATTACAAAATAGCGGCGTTAGTTGAAAGAGCCTATGCGTATAATTTGTTAGGTAATGATGATAAAGCAGTAAAAGATTTAACCCTTGCGATTAAATACTTAGAATTGATGCCTAATGTTTTTGATAAGGCAACAATTTTAGAAAGATATAGTGCTGTCAATAAACGGCTTGGAAAAATAAAAATTGCACTGAAATATCAACATCAAGCTAATGTTATTTATGAAAAAATAGATACACCTCATTACTTATCTATTGGGTATTATAACCTTGCGCGAATATATCAAGAAACTGAAAACTGGCAAGATGCCAGTGTTTGGATGTTAAAATCTTATCGACAAGCTTTAAAAGATAAAAATAAGCTCAATCAGGCTTTTTCATTGTCTAGATTATCAGAATATCAAAATAATTTAGGAAACTTCAAAGAAGCAAAAGAGTATTTAAATGAAGCTATTATTGCCGCAGATTTAAGTGCGTCAGAACGTGTAAAAATTCATGTTCGTAAAAATATGGCAAACATATTAGCTCAAAATAAAGAATTCATAGAGTGTAAAGTCTTACTTATTGAAACCATTGCGCTCGCAGAGGCTTATCAGATGCAAAGAGATAAAATTGAATTAATACATATGTTAGCTGAAGCCCACTATAGTCTCGGCGACTTTGAGTCTGCATATCTAACATTAAAATCGGCTAATTAATAATAAAAATGATCAAAGAATAGCGATTTTTAATCGTCTGATAGAGAAAGGTTTCGAGTAAAACATTCATGAGTACAAATTATAAGATAGGTATTACTAAATCGTTTCCTTGTAATTACCTACCCGAACAAGAAGAGCGGTTATTAATTGCTGTTGACGATGTTTTACATGACCGAGACCATTATGGTTGGCTAATGCAGCAAGGATTTAGACGCAGTGGCAACGATATTTACCGTCCCCATTGTATTGCTTGTCAAGCATGTAAGTCATTACGCGTATTAGTTAACGACTTCATCCCTTCAAAAAGTCAAAAACGTTTATTGAAACGTAATCAGCAATTTACTGTTTTAATAAGTAATGAAGTAAAAGCAAGTTACTACCCTCTTTATGAGAGCTATATTAATACCATTCATCATGATGGCAGTATGTTTCCAGCGTCTGAAGAACAGTTCAAAAGCTTTACTCAAAATAATATTACACCGCAATGCTACATTGAAATTTGGCATAAAGAAGCTTTAATAAGTGTTGCCGTAACGGATGACATCCCTGATGCTTTATCAGCTGTGTATACGTTTTATGATCCAAACTACAAAAAAGATGGCTTAGGTGTTTATTCTATTCTTAAACAAATAGATATTGCATCACAACAGAAACGACAATTCCTTTACCTCGGTTATCAGATTGAAGAGTGCAGTAAAATGAATTATAAAAACCGTTATACTCCTCATCAAATTTTAGTAGAAAATCAATGGCAAACCGTAAATAAATAACACTATAGCTTTACATTAGGGCTGCAATTCGGCATTATCTGCGCAGCTTTTTATTTACGCACTAATTTAGAGGTTCGGCGCCCAATGGCGAAAGAAGAAAATATTGAAATGCAAGGTACTGTTTTAGATACTTTGCCAAATACTATGTTCCGAGTTGAATTGGAAAATGGTCATGTTGTTACTGCACATATTTCTGGAAAAATGCGCAAAAACTACATTCGTATCTTAACTGGCGACAAAGTTACTGTTGAATTAACACCTTATGACTTATCTAAAGGTCGTATTATCTTCCGTGCTAGATAGAAATTTAAAGTTTTAGTTTTAAAAGCGCTTTAGCTTTCTATTAACAAAGCGTTTTTTTATAACTAAAATTTTTGTTATTGCCAATTTAAAAACAAAAAACCGAGCTAGCTCGGTTTTTTTATGTCTAAAAATTAGTCTGAAATTTAAGTCAATTTTTTTTCAACTGTGTTTATTGATAGTACGCAATAAACACATAAATGTGACTTAACATCTATGTGTTTCATGTCAGTCAAAAATTAATGCTCAACTAACTCTTTCTTAGATTCATAGTTAATAACTAATTTATCTTTCTTAACTGCTACTTTAGCTACACCACCCTGTGTTAATTCGCCAAAGAGCAATTCATTGGCTAATGGCTTCTTCAAGTGCTCTTGAATCAATCTCGCCATAGGACGTGCACCCATCGCTTTATCGTAGCCTTTGTTTGCCATCCATTTTTTAGCATCTTTAGTTATTTCTAGCGATACGCCTTTCTCATCAAGTTGTACTTGAAGCTCAACAATGAACTTATCGACAACTTGCTGAATAACTTCATCACCTAAATGATTAAACCAGACAATGTTATCTAAGCGATTTCGAAACTCAGGTGAAAATACCTTGTTAATTTCCTCCATAGCATCAAGACTATTATCTTGTTGTTTAAAGCCAATAGATTGCTTAACAGTGTGCTCTACACCCGCATTAGTGGTTAATACTAAAATAATATTTCTAAAATCGGCTTTACGACCATTATTATCGGTTAATGTGCCATGATCCATAACTTGTAATAATATGTTGTATACATCTTCATGTGCTTTTTCTATTTCATCAAGAAGTACAACCGCATGTGGATTTTTAATCACAGCATCAGTTAATAATCCACCTTGCTCATAGCCAACATAACCAGGAGGAGCACCAATCAAACGACTTACGGCATGCTTCTCCATATATTCTGACATGTCATAGCGCAGTAGCTCTACACCAAGTACTTTTGCAAGTTGTTGAGTAACTTCTGTTTTACCAACACCTGTTGGACCTGCGAATATAAATGAACCAATAGGCTTATGTTCATTACCTAAGCCTGCTCGAGATAAACGAATAACAGATGATAGTTCGTCAATAGCATGATCTTGACCGAAAACAACAAGTTTTAGATTACGATCGAGCGTTTTTAAACTATCAACTTCTGTCGACGATACTGATTTTTCAGGAATACGTGCCATTTTAGCGACAATATTTTCAATGTCGGTGTTGTTGATTGTTTTTTTACGTTTAGATGCTGCAACCAACTGTTGACGTGCGCCTGCCTCATCAATTACATCAATGGCTTTATCAGGTAAAAATCGGTCATTAATATATTTTGCTGAAAGTTGCGCTGCGGCTCGCAATGCACTATTGGTATATTTAACGCCATGATGACTTTCATATTTTTCTTTTAAGCCATGTAATATTTTAGTGGTGTCATCAACACTCGGCTCAACCACATCAATTTTTTGGAAACGACGAGCTAATGCACGATCTTTTTCAAAAATACTTTGGTATTCTTGGTACGTTGTTGAACCCATGCAACGCAGTTTACCTGATGATAATAAAGGTTTAATCAAATTAGACGCATCTAACATCCCGCCAGACGCAGCACCAGCTCCAATAATGGTATGAATCTCATCAATGAATAGAATGGCATTACCGTCTTGCTCAAGTTCCTTTAACAGTGCTTTAAAGCGCTTTTCAAAATCACCACGGTATTTAGTACCCGCAAGTAAAGCCCCCATATCAAGAGAATAAATGGTCGCATCTTTTAAAAATTCAGGCGCTTTATCTGATACCAGTAAATTTGCTAAGCCTTCAGCTATTGCTGTTTTACCTACACCTGCCTCACCAACAAATAAAGGATTGTTTTTTCTACGGCGACTCAATACTTGTAAAGTTCGTTCTAATTCGTTATCGCGACCAATAAGAGGGTCAATGCCCCCTTTCAAAGCAACTTCATTTAGGTTTGTTGAAAAATTATCAATCGTACGAGGTTCTTCGTCACCAGCAGGTGCTTGCTGATCTTCGTTATTAGCACCTTCTTGGTCAATTTTCGCGATACCATGAGAAATAAAGTTAACAATGTCTAAACGGGTAATGTCAGACTTTTTAAGGAAATAAGCGGCCTGAGACTCTTGTTCACTAAAAATAGCAACGAGGACATTCGCGCCATTAACTTCGCTTTTTCCTGAAGATTGCACATGAAAAACAGCACGTTGTAATACTCGCTGAAAACCCAGTGTGGGTTGAGTTTCTCGTTCAGCTTCTCCAGCAGGTATAACTGGCGTTGTATCAGCAATAAAAGCTAACAATTCTTTTCTTAAATTCGCGATATCTGCGCCGCATGCTTTTAAAGCATCGATAGAAGAAGGATTGTCTAACAATGCCAACAATAAGTGTTCAACCGTCATAAATTCATGGCGAGACTCTTTAGCCTGACGAAAAGCCATATTTAACGATACTTCTAAATCTTTATTCAGCATAAGATGCTCCAATTAAAATCTTGCGTAATTACGCTTTTTCCATAGTACATTTAAGCGGATGTTCGTTGCTCGTTGCGTAACTCAAGACCTGATCGACTTTAGTTTCTGCTACTTCAGCAGTAAAGGTACCACAACGCCCTTTCCCTTTATAATGAATCGCTAACATAACATCTGTCGCTTGCTCAGCATTCATATTAAAAAATCTACACAGTACATCAATGACAAAGTCCATTGGTGTATAGTCATCATTTAATAGCACAACTGTATACATTGGGGGTTTCTCAAATTTTTCAATAACCTCGTCATCAAGAACAGTTTGGTCGTCTATCAATTCTTTCCATTTACTCATAATTCTATATTAGTCTGTCAGTTAAATTTTGCTTAAGATTTAAAAAAATAATAACTAAAAACTCGAAATATGTGACTTAACACTTGACTATTTTTAATTATTATCTACGATTTACTTTGATGGCTAATTTTTCGTCATCTGTTGTAAATATTGATGCTTTAGATAATGCTTTGAGGAAAGCATACCTAATTACCGATGAATTTAGAAGGATGTTGAAGTATGGCTCACGGTACAGTTAAATGGTTTAATAATGCGAAAGGGTTTGGTTTTATTCGTCCTGAGGATGGTGGTGAAGATATATTTGCACATTATTCAACAATTCAAATGGAAGGATACCGTACGTTAAAAGCAGGACAGGATGTAAATTACGAGCTAAATGCGGGCCCTAAAGGTGATCACGCAGCAAGTATTACGCCATCAGAGATAGAAGCAGATTCTGACAACTAATGTAATAATTTACAGATAGAAAAATAAAAACACAGCAAATTGGCTGTGTTTTTTATGCTTAGTACTTTATAAAAAAATTACAAAACTCGTAAAACTAACTTTTACATGTTTTCAATTATACAATCACCAAACTCAGAACAAGTAACAAGTGTGGCATTGTCCATTAAACGTTCAAAGTCATAAGTAACCGTTTTTGCGTTGATAGCACCAGACATACCTTTTAAAAGCAAGTTAGCCGCTTCAGTCCAACCCATATGTCTAAGCATCATTTCAGCAGATAAAATAACAGATCCTGGATTCACTTTATTAAGACCTGCATATTTTGGCGCTGTTCCGTGTGTTGCTTCAAAAATGGCTACATCATCATTTAAGTTAGCGCCAGGTGCAATACCAATACCACCTACTTGAGCTGCTAAAGCATCTGACAAGTAATCACCGTTTAAATTTAGCGTAGCAATAACACTATATTCTGCTGGGCGTAATAAAATTTGTTGTAACATTGCATCAGCAATAACATCTTTGATGATAATTTCTTTACCCGTTTTAGGGTTTTTAAGACTACACCACGGACCACCATTCATTAAATCAGCACCGAATTCTTCTCTTGCTAATTCATAGCCCCACTCTTTAAAAGCACCTTCAGTGAATTTCATAATGTTACCTTTGTGCACTAAAGTAACAGATTCACGATCATTATCTATGGCGTACTGAATAGCTTTACGCACTAGCCTTTGTGTACCTTCTTTAGAAACAGGTTTAATACCGATACCACAATTTTCTTGGAAACGAATTTTAGTAACACCCATTTCTTCAGTTAAAAACTTGATCATTTTTTTAGCTTGATCAGTACCTGCTTGATATTCAATCCCAGCATAAATATCTTCAGAGTTTTCTCTAAAAATAACCATATCAACTTCGCTAGGTTTTTTTACCGGGCTCGGCACACCGGTAAACCATTGCACCGGTCTTTGACATACATACAAATCAAGTATTTGTCTTAAGGCAACGTTTAAAGAGCGCATACCACCACCAACAGGTGTTGTAAGTGGACCTTTTATTCCCACTTTATATTCTTTGAACATCGCTAAGGTTTCATCTGGCAACCAAGTTTCTGAATCATACATTTGCGTTGCTTTTTCACCGGCATAAACTTCCATCCAATGAATTTTTCTTTCGCTGCCATATGCTTTATTTACTGCAGCATCAACAACTTTCATCATAGGTGGTGTTACATCGACACCTATTCCGTCACCTTCAATAAAAGGGATAATAGGGTTATTAGGTACTTTCAACAGACCTTGTTCTGAGGTGATTTTGGCACCAGCACTTGGAATAATTACATGGTTCGACATACGAGATCTCCTAAATTTACTAATAAAAATAGCCGTTTGCTAGTTTCTTTTCCTTTAAACTAATAGAAAAAGTGCAGCGACACTAATACTGAAATCATGATAATTAGTATAACCGTCATGAATGATTAAACCGTTGCTTTAATTCAATTGCAAACTTTTATAGAAAAAAACTCATACCTATTTAAATATCGCTCGCGTTACAGGTTAAATTTAAGACAAAAAAAAGCTAGGCAATTGCCTAGCTTTTGACTGACTTTTTTAATTATAGATTAAAGCAAGTTTGATAAAATAGTATTAAGCGTTGCACTTGGGCGCATTGCTTTCTCTGCTAATTCAGCATCAGCAAAATAATAACCACCTATATCCATGCTTGGACCTTGAGCACTATTTAACTCTTCTACAATTTTTGCTTCTTGCTTAGTTAATGCTTGAGCAATAGCAACGAAACTTGATTTCAAGGTTTCATCCTTTGTTTGCTCTGCTAAGGCTTGTGCCCAGTACATAGCAAGGTAAAAATGTGAACCACGGTTATCCAATTCGTTAACACGACGTGAAGGCGATTTATTTTCTTGCAAGAACTTAGCTGTTGCTTCGTCCAACGTATCTGCCAACACTTGAGCTTTAGCATTACCTGTATTCACGCTTAAGTGCTCTAAAGAAGCCGCTAAAGCTAAAAACTCACCTAATGAGTCCCAACGTAAGTGGTTTTCTTTTTCGAACTGTTGTACGTGCTTAGGCGCTGAACCACCAGCACCAGTTTCAAATAAACCACCGCCATTCATTAATGGTACAATTGAAAGCATTTTGGCACTGGTACCAAGCTCTAAAATTGGGAATAAATCAGTTAAGTAATCACGTAATACGTTACCTGTTACTGAAATGGTATCTTCGCCTTTAGCAACGCGTGCTAATGTGTAATCACAGGCTTCAACTGGAGCCATTATTTGAATGTCTAAGCCAGCTGTGTCGTGATCTGCAAGATAAGTATTAACTTTCTTGATCATTTGCGCATCATGACCACGGTTTGCGTCTAACCAGAATATGGCTGGAACATTCGTTGCTTTAGCGCGTGTTACGGCTAATTTAACCCAATCTTGGATTGGTGCGTCTTTCGCTTGACACATTCTCCAGATATCGCCTTCGCTTACCGCATGTTCTAATAACGTTGTACCGTTATCGTCAACAACTCGCATTGTACCTTCACCAGACATCGTAAATGTTTTGTCATGTGAACCGTACTCTTCTGCTTTTTGTGCCATTAAACCAACATTAGG
This sequence comes from Colwellia sp. Arc7-D, assembly GCF_003061515.1. Lineage (NCBI taxonomy): Bacteria > Pseudomonadati > Pseudomonadota > Gammaproteobacteria > Alteromonadales > Colwelliaceae > Colwellia > Colwellia sp. Arc7-D. Next base: position 2,019,451 of record NZ_CP028924.1, on the reverse strand, counting down.
AACTGAGCCCATTGTTGTTGGGTTAAACGCACCATTTTCACGACAAAAATCAACTACCGCAGAAAATACACCCGCATAGTTACGATCAGGGATCATGAATTTAGTTTCTTTTTGAGTTCCGTCTGGTGCCCACATCATACCTGAAGCACGTAACGCTGCTGGCATAGAAGCATCAATAATAACATCACTTGGTACATGTAAATTTGTGATGCCTTTATCTGAATCAACCATAGCGAGTTCAGGACGTGTCGCGTAAACAGCATTAATATCTGCTTCAATTTCAGCTTTCTTTGAGGCTGCTAAACGGTCGATTTTAGCGTAAACATCGCCAATACCGTTATTAGCATCAACACCTAATTGGTTGAAAGTAGCGCCGTGCTTAGCAAAAACATCTTTATAAAACACTTTAACAGCATGACCAAACATTATAGGGTCTGATACTTTCATCATAGTGGCTTTTAAATGTAGAGATAGTAATACATTTTCAGATTTTGCTTTTTCAGTTTCAGTAGCAAAAAACTCAACCAACGCTTTTTTGCTCATAACTGATGCATCGATAACTTCTAAATCTAAAAGAGGTAAATGCTCTTTTAGTAAAGTAACGTCACCGTTTTGTGCAACAAATTCAATTTTAACGTTAGTTGCGCCATCAATGGTGACTGATTTCTCGCTACCATAGAAATCACCAGACTGCATATGTGCAACGTGTGATTTAGTCGTAGGTGACCATTTGCCCATAGAATGTGGATTAGTACGAGCATATTGCTTAACTGAACCAGGCGCACGACGATCTGAGTTACCTTCACGTAAAACCGGGTTTACCGCTGAGCCAAGAACTTTGGCATAAGTCAGTTTAATTGACTCTTCTGCTTCATTTTGTGGTTCTTCAGGGTAATTAGGTAAGTTATACCCTTTTGCTTGTAATTCTTTTATTGCCGCTTGTAACTGAGGTATAGACGCAGAAATATTAGGTAATTTAATAATATTGGCTTCAGGTGTTTTTGCTAATTCCCCAAGCTCAGCTAAAGCATCTTCAATACGTTGCTCAGGCGTCAAATATTTAGGAAAATTAGATATAATACGACCAGCCAATGAAATATCGCGAGTTTCAACATCAATAGCTGAAGAAGCAGTAAATGCTTTAACGATAGGTAAAAAAGAGTGCGTTGCTAAAGCAGGCGCTTCATCGGTAATTGTATAAATAATTTTTGATGTATCTGTGGTCATTTAAAATCCTTTGCTGATTTGCCATATATCGATAAAATGAATACACATTCATTTACGAATAATTATTCATTTTATCGATAAAAAATATTTTCGCGCGCATAATATAGGAAATCAAGGCGTATTAAAATAGATGAATTATTTTCAAACTAAAATTTACAGAGTCAACTTTCGTGGAATTAAAACAAAAACAAAAACTTACAAGCAAATACAAGCGCAAACCTCAAAAGGTACGACCAGTTGATTTCAAAGCCGAAATTGTACTTTTCAATAAACCCTTTGATGTTTTATGCCAATTTACCGATGATCAAAACCGAAAAACCTTAAAGGATTATGTTCATGTAAAGGATGTTTATGCTGCTGGTCGACTAGATAGAGACAGTGAAGGACTACTTTTATTAACTAATGACGGAAAACTTCAACATAAACTCGCAAATCCTAGCCAAAAAACGAATAAAACATATTGGGTTCAAGTTGAAGGTGTCCCAAAAGAGCATGATCTTGATGCGCTACGCCAAGGGGTAGAGTTAAAAGATGGCCTGACAAAGCCAGCAAAAGTTAACATGATTGAAGAACCCAATATTTGGCCTCGTATACCCGCCATACGTGAGCGCGCAGCGATTCCAACTTCTTGGTTAGCTATTACTATACAAGAAGGTAAAAACCGACAAGTTAGAAGAATGACTGCTCATATCGGTTTCCCAACATTAAGACTAATTCGCTATAGCATAGGTCAGTGGACTTTAGATGGTATTAATAACGGCGAATATAAGAGAATTATACATGACTGATCTGTTAACAAACCCACATGGTAGTGAGCAATTCAAACCCAATACGACTGTTGCTGTTGTTGTTTTTTGCCAAGGAAAATTTTTATTGGTTGAAGAGATAGAAAACGGGAATACTGTTTACAATCAACCTGCGGGTCATCTAGAAGCCAATGAAAACCTAATAAATGCAGCAATGCGCGAGCTTGAAGAAGAAACAGGCTTAACTTGCTCGGTCGATTACCTTAGCGGTATTTACTATTATTACCGACAGTCGATATCACTCTATTATTTACGATTTTGCTTTGTTATAGAACGTGAATCATTTGAAGAATGCCAACCACAAGATGAAGAAATTATTGCCTGTCATTGGTTAACATTTGAAGAGATTAAAGCAAAATCAAGTCAATTACGTAGTCCATTAGTGCTTGAATGCATCGAAGATTACCTCAGTGGTAAAAAAATACCATTAAGTCACCTAAAATCTAATCTTTAATCTATCATCAGGCTAAATGACCATGCTATAATTTCGCGCCATTTTCCATAGAAATATAGTTGTCATGACCTCGAACGAACATGTAAAGGTAAACTCAATATCACCAAACGAAAAGTTACCCCAAGATACTAAAGTTATTGTAGGTATGTCGGGTGGTGTTGATTCATCTGTTTCTGCTTATTTATTAATTGAACAAGGCTACCAAGTTGAAGGCTTGTTCATGAAAAATTGGGAAGAAGATGATAATGACGAATATTGTGCGGCAGCAGAAGACTTAGCAGATGCACAAAATGTTTGTGAGAAATTAGGTATAAAGCTTCATACCATTAATTTTGCTACCGAATATTGGGATAATGTTTTTGAGTATTTTCTTGCTGAATATAAAGCAGGCAGAACGCCTAACCCTGATATTATGTGTAATAAAGAAATTAAATTTAAAGCATTTCTTGAATTTGCATGTGAAGATTTAGCCGCTGACTACATTGCTACGGGCCATTATGTGCAACGTGAGTTTAATGATGGTAAATGGCAAATGCTTCGCGGTCTAGACAGTAATAAAGATCAAAGCTATTTCCTTTACACATTAAGTCACCTGCAAGTAGGCAGAACACTATTTCCTGTTGGACATATTGAAAAGCCAGAAGTACGCGCTATCGCTGAAAAGGCTGACTTGATCACCCATAATAAAAAAGATAGTACCGGTATTTGCTTTATTGGTGAACGCAAATTTAAAGATTTTTTGGGTAAATATTTACCCGCACAACCGGGCATAATAGAAACACCTGAAGGCGAAGCTATTGGTGAGCATGACGGTTTGATGTATCACACTTTAGGTCAGCGCAAAGGTTTACGTATCGGCGGGCTTGCAAATGCTGGTGAAGCGCCATGGTATGTGGTTGATAAAGATCTTGAGCGTAACGTATTAATCGTTGGTCAAGGCCATGATCACCCTCGCCTATTCTCTAAAGGTTTAGTAGCAAATCAATTGCACTTAGTCGACAGAATAGACTTAACCACGCCAATTTCATGCACAGTAAAAACACGATATCGACAAGAAGATGTCGCATGTAATCTTTCACCTATGGCCAATGGTGAATACTTAGTGATGTTTGCAGAGCCACAAAGCTCAGTAACACCCGGACAGTCTGTGGTGTTTTATCAAGATAATATTTGCCTAGGTGGCGGTATTATTAATTCCCTTATTCGTTAATAAAAGATATGCATGAATAATTTAGAAAAACAAACAATTACCCTGGCTGCAATATGTCAAGCCTCAGCGCTAGTGCAAAATATAGCGCGTACTGGCTCAGTAGAAGAAACCGAACTCGCTATTATGCTAAACAGCATTATGGTGACATCACCAGATAGCATATTAGAAGTTTACAGCAACGATATTGCGCATTTAAAGTCCGGTTTAAAAGCTTTAATAGAGCAACTTGGCAGTCAAACTAAAGAGAAAGATCCAGAGTTAACCCGATATGTTGTCAGTTTATTAGGGTTAGAGCGTCGATTAGCCAACAAAAAAGGGCAATTAGCGCTTTTGGGTGATCGCATTGAACAAAGTCAACGACAACTAGCGCATTACGATATTACTAGCGAGACTCTTATTGCTAGTTTAGCCAGTATTTATAGTGACCTACTAAGCCCTATCGGTACACCAATACAAGTTGCTGGCGAACCTAATTTGCTAAAACAGCAAAGCAATCAACATAAAATCCGTGCGCTATTACTTGCTGGTATTCGTTCAAGTGTATTATGGCGTCAAGTCGGTGGAAAACGTAGAAATATACTCTTTGGTCGCACAAAAATGGTCGCGTGCGCTCAACAATTACTTAAAGAAATTTAAATATAACCTCAGGAATATACTATGGAACTTTCAGCATTAAGTGCGATATCACCGGTTGACGGTCGTTATGGCAGTAAAGTTAAATCATTACGCCCTATTTTCAGCGAATTTGGCTTAATAAAATACCGTGTTACGGTTGAAGTACGCTGGTTACAAAAATTAGCTACGACTGCTGAAATAGCCGAAGTACCTGAATTTTCGGCAGAAGCTAACGCGTTATTAAATGCAATTGTTAGTGACTTCTCTGAAGCCGACGCGCAAAATATTAAAGATATTGAAGCAACAACCAACCATGATGTAAAAGCCGTTGAGTATTTTCTAAAAGAAAAAATTAGTCATAATGCTGAATTAAATGCCATTACTGAGTTTATTCATTTTGCTTGTACATCTGAAGATATCAATAACCTTTCACACGGTTTAATGTTATCTGACTGTCGTGAAACAGTATTGATGCCAATGATAGACGATATTCTTGCTGATATTAAAGCGTTAGCCATTGAATATAAAAACATACCAATGATGTGTCGTACACATGGTCAACCGGCTTCTCCTAGTACACTAGGTAAAGAAATGGCCAATGTATATGTACGCTTAAAACGCCAACGTAAGCAAATTGCTGAAGTTGAAATGTTAGGTAAAATTAATGGTGCAGTGGGTAATTATAATGCCCACTTATCAGCTTACCCTGAAGTAAATTGGCACAATTTTGCTGATGAATTTGTTAACTCGTTAGGCTTAAGCTTTAACGCGTTTACCACACAAATTGAACCGCATGATTATATAGCAGAGCTATTCGACGCTATTGCACGCTTTAACACCATATTAATTGATTTCGACCGTGATATTTGGGGTTATATCGCCATGGGACATTTCAAGCAAAGAACGATTGCCGGTGAAATTGGCTCATCAACTATGCCGCATAAAGTTAACCCTATCGATTTTGAAAACTCTGAAGGTAACTTAGGTATTGCCAATGCTTTGTTTACGCATTTAGCCCAAAAATTACCTATTTCCCGCTGGCAGCGCGATCTAACTGACTCTACTGTTCTACGTAACTTAGGGGTTGGTTTTGCACATACATTAATTGCTTATCAAGCAACTCGTAAAGGTATCAGTAAATTACAAGTTAATGAAGCAAACTTGTTAGCTGAACTAGATTCAAACTGGGAAGTGTTGGCCGAACCAATTCAAACTGTAATGCGTCGATACGGTATTGAAAAACCTTATGAAAAACTTAAAGAGTTAACCCGTGGTAAACGTGTTAATGGTGACTCAATGCGCGAATTTATTATGACGTTAGCATTACCAGACGCTGCAAAAGCACAGTTATGTGAAATGACACCAGCCTCTTACATTGGTCGAGCTGTAGAGTTTATCAATGAACTAGACTAGTTTATTAATATAAGCTTTTAAGATTAAAAAAAGGGATCCTATAGGCTCCCTTTTTGTTATTTAATTATAAATATCAAAAGTTTGTACTATACAATCCACTAGAAAAGCTAGTTACATTGTTCGTAAGCTTTTGATAACAAGGTTGCACTATGAATATTGAATCAGTCAATTGGGGGGAATTATCCCCAGAAATATTTCTTAAACAATACTGGCAAAAAAAACCGTTATTGATCAAACAAGCTTTTACTGACTTTGAAGACACAATATCAGCGGATGAACTTGCCGGCTTAGCGATGGAACAAGAAATAGAGTCTCGCATTATCAGTGTTAACAACCAAGGTGACTGGCAAGTTGATCATGGTCCATTTGAAGATTTCTCAAAGTATGGGGAAGATAATTGGACATTATTGGTGCAAGCAGTAAACAACTGGTCTCGACCCACTCATAACTTGCTTAGCCCTTTTTCGTTCATACCTAACTGGCGCATAGATGATGTGATGGTCAGCTTTTCAACACCAAAAGGCGGTGTAGGCGCTCATTTAGACCAATATGATGTTTTTATAATCCAAGGTAGCGGGAAACGACATTGGCAAGTTGGTGCGCCTGATAATACCTTAACAAACTTATTACCGCATGCAGATCTAAAACAAGTTTCACCTTTTACGCCTGTTATTGATGACATTACCGAACCAGGAGATTTACTGTATATACCGCCTAATCATCCACATAAAGGCGTATCTATTGAAAATTCGGTTAATTTCTCTATTGGTTTTCAAGCGCCATCAAGTCAAGACTTATGGTCAAGTTTCGCTGATAACCTCATTGATAATAATTTAGGCGAACAAAGATTTAGCGATCCAGAAAGACCACTACCTGAAACTAGCTTTACTATCACGCAACAAGATAAGCAGCAATTAAAAGCATTTATGCTGCAAAACCTTGAGCAAGAGAGTTTCTTTGAACAATTTATTGGGCAATATTTAACTCAAGGTCATCATGCTTTGGAAATATTAGTACCCGTTGAAGATATAGATGAAGATAAGCTCAGCGATATATTATCTGAACCTGACATTTTATTTATGCCAGTATCTGGCTTGAAAGCCGCCATAATTAACGACAAGCAAGCAACACTGTTTATAAATGGTGAGAACTTTGCTTTAGAAAGCCAAACTCTAGCGTTGGCTGAACAGTTAGCACAACAAAAACCTTTAAGTACCGGTGAAGTAAAAAAACTTGCTGTTTGTTTGAAAAACATACAATTGTTAACTAATGTTTTAAATAAGGGTTATTGGTATATAGAATAATAAATGTCATACACGGTGAGTAGAGTGAAGTGGGAGCAAGCAGCTCCCTTACTTAAAAATGTTAGAGAACAGGTATTTGTTTATGAATGGCGAATACCTAAAAAAATTGAGTTTGATCGCAAAGATCACTTCGCGAATCATGTGCTTGCTTGTCACGATAAAACACAACAACCGATAGGAACCGGCCGTATTTTATCTTCTGGTGAAATTAGCCGAATTGCGGTATTAAAGCGCTACCGTAAAGATCAAGTCGATAGAATCATTTTACAAAAGCTGTTTAGCATAGCCCAAGAGATGAAACTAAAGGAAATATTTATATATAGCCCTTTAGAGACAATCGATTATTTTCGTGAAAATCATTTCAATACTTCTGGCGCTGTATTTATGGAAGCTGGTATGCCTAAACAAAAAATGACTTGTCTACTCAATAAAGCAACAGTAGCTAAATATTATCTAAGCCATTAAGTTAGCTTAGATAATATTTAAAGATCTTTAGTTTAAATGAGTGACTAAACCCATATTTCATCTTTAGCATAAAGTTGATATAGCCCTTCAGCTTTTGTCATTAATAATTTTGCATAATCCAATTGTTCTTGTGTTTCACTTTTCAAAAGCTTATCAGCTTGTATTTGCCATTTAAAAGTAAAATGACGTAAAACATTACGTGCAGATTCGTTTTCTTCCAACACCAAATGGTCTGTAGGTAAATCGCCACAAATAACCCAAACTTTTGTTTTGTCTAATAAATTAATCTTCCATACTGCCATTAATGGTATTAAGTAACGGCTTTCAGTATCAGCCACACTTTCTGCAACTAAGCCTTTTTGCGCAAGGTATTTAGTTGCTTTTAAATAATGTTCACGTACCCACTCTTGTTGCTGTTCTTCGGTCATTTCTAATTTATTTGTCATATTTTTGGTCTTTTTATTGATTATTTTAATAAGTTTTTAACAATCGGAAAGTTTGTATGAAATAGTTCACAGCAAAGTTCAAATTTATTTATAGCTTAGCTAGCGAAGCATTTGCCTAAATGGTATTGTGCGCAGCGAATTATTACAACCCTAGTTTAAGTCAAATTAATCTTAAACTATTTCTAATACCAATTGAATTAAGTAAGTGAACATTTTAAGCAAGACTAAATATTTATGAACAAGGCGCGTGATAGAACAATAGCTAGCTATTGGGATTGAAAGTAACGCAGGTATTAGATATTTAAGTCGTCTTAAAATTATTTTTTTATCTCAATTGGTATAATATTATTGGAGATTTCGATAGTGGCCGTTTTCGATTTAGTAGATTTTGATAACCACGAGCAAGTAGTTTACTGCAGTGACGAAGCGTCAGGGCTTAAAGCAATTATAGCTGTTCATAGCACAGCATTAGGACCTGCAGCTGGCGGGTGTCGTTTTTGGGATTATGCAAGCGATGAAGCAGCGCTTAAAGATGTATTACGCTTATCTAAAGGCATGACATATAAAAATGCTATGGCCGGTTTAAAGCTTGGCGGTGGTAAAGGTGTTATTATTGGCGATGCAAAAACGCTAAAATCAGAAGCACTATTTAAAGCTTTTGGTCAGGCCGTTAATAATTTGAATGGCCGTTACTATACGGCTGAAGATATTAATATCACTACAGGTGATATGGCCATTGTTAACCAAAGCACAGCTTTTGTTTCTGGGCTTGAAGGTAAAAGTGGTAACCCTGGCCCCTTCACTGCTTTAGGCACTTTCCTAGGTATTAAAGCCGCGGTTAAATTTAAGTTAGGTAAAGACGACTTATCTGGCATTAAAGTGGCTGTTCAAGGTTTAGGCAGTGTAGGTTATTCACTTTGTGAAAAATTACATGCCGCTGGAGCAGAATTAATCGTTACCGATATTAATCAAGCTACCTTAGAAAAAGCAGAGAAGGAGCTAAATGCTAAAGTCGTGGGATTAGACGATATATATAGCCAAGATGTAGATGTATACTCTCCTTGTGCTCTTGGTGCGTCAATTAATGATGAAAGCATTGCACAATTAAAAGCCAGTATTGTAGCCGGTTGTGCAAATAACCAGTTATCTGAGTCACGTCATGATAAAGCATTACTCGACAAAGGAATTTTGTACGCGCCTGATTATGTAATTAATGCGGGTGGTATTATTAATGTTGCTTTAGAGATATACCCTGAACCTTATTGTGCAAAAAGTGCAACAAAGCTTGTAGAGAATATTTACAACACCTTGATGACAGTTTTTGAAACAGCACAATCAAATAATATGCCTACAGGCTTTATTGCCGACGAAATGGCGCGTAATATTATTGCTAATGGTTCGAAATAGTAGAATAAAAAGCTATCAGGATTAAAATAACGCCTTAAACAATAAAAGCACCTTTAGGTGCTTTTATTGTTTTTAAAAGTAATATTCAATAATGCTTACATTTAATCAACACCATTAACTATTACTTCAAAACTTATAACGCGGCTAATAAAGCCTGAACTGGATGTAAGGTCACTTTATTGTCTAGACGTTTTATCTGGCTGCGACAAGAATAGCCCGTAACCAACACTTGCTCTGTGGTTAGCTCCGCAACTTTATTCTGCCAGCTCATTTTATACAGCGATGTTGAGTTATCCAAATTAACCTTTTCATGTCCATAGGTGCCTGCCATACCACAACAACCCACAGATACATTCGCTAGATTCAAACCAAAATGTTTGAATATATGTTGCCACTGCCCTTCACTACCGGCTAAAGCGGTTTTTTCTGTACAATGCGCAAACAACTTATATGCAATAGTGCTTTGATTATCGGCTAAGTTAATTGAGGTACTGGCTTTTTCTTCGATAATCGATATTAACCATTCATGGGCCAACTTCACTTCAAAATCACCGCGGTTATTACCCAATACCTGCTTATACTCGTCCCTAAAACATAATACCATTGAGGCATCTAAGCCCACCATAGGCAACGCTAATTGATGAACTTGATTCAAAAATTCAGCGGTTGATTTTGCTGTCTTTGCAAACTTAGCTAAAAAGCCTTTAACATGCTGCGGTTTACCGTTTGGTTTAAATGGCAAAAGTATGGGGTCAAAACCCAGTTTTTTCACCAACAACATAAAGTCTTCAACTACTTTTGCATCATAAAAAGAAGTAAAAGGGTCTTGAACGATGAGCAACAATTTTGCACGTTCATCGACAGGCATGCTTTTCAGTTTTGATAAGTCAAAAGGTGTGAAGTTATGCTCGGATGTTCTATGCGTTAAGGTCGGAATTGACAATAATGGCGTATCAACATAACCAATAGTCACTTGCGATAATTTATCGTAAACATTAGACGCTAACACACTGTTTACCAATTTTGGCATTTTTGCCATGATGGGTGTCATCGATTCTACATTCGCCACCAAATGATCTTTTAGCGGTCTAAAGTATCGTGTGTGATATAAGTTTATAAATCGAGCTCTAAAATCGGGTACATCCACTTTAACAGGACACTGACTAGCACATGCTTTACACGCTAAACAGCCTTGCATCGCCTCCATAACTTCGTGAGAAAAATCTTCAGTATCATCACCATTAAACTGGTTGTTGAAACGATTTTTCACCTTATCGATAAGGCTTTTGATTGACCAGTTTTGTATATTCTGTTCCATGGCGAGAACATCAACGCCCTTAGCTTCTAATAAACGCAACCACTCGCGCATTAGGCCAGCTCTACCTTTCGGAGACTGTCTTCGGTCACGCGTTACCTTACTTGAAGGGCACATAGGGCTATCTAAGTCATAATTAAAACATAATCCGTTACCGTTACAATCAAGGGCTGAATTGAATGAGTCTTTTACCGTTATTGGTATTTGTCTATCGTAAAATCCACGCTTTGTATCATCAACAGAAACTAACTTATCAGTAGATTCAAATGGCGTACAAATTTTGCCTGGGTTCATTTTATTTAACGGGTCAAAAGCCGCTTTAATTTTTCGTAATTCGCTAAACAACGCCTCACCAAAAAATTCAGGGCCATATTCACTACGATACCCTTTGCCATGTTCGCCCCACATTAATCCGCCATATTTAGCGGTTAACGCAACGACTTTATCTGAAATTTCTCTCAGTAAAATTTCTTGCTCAGGGTCACACATATCAAGTGCAGGTCGCACATGTAAAACGCCAGCATCAACATGGCCAAACATGCCGTAGTGCAAACCATAACCATCGAGTAACGCTCGAAATTCAGCAATATAATCGGCTAAATTTTCTGGTGGAACGGCTGTATCTTCAGCAAATGCTAATGGTTTTTGACTACCTTTTGTATTCCCTAATAACCCTACCGCTTTTTTTCGCATGGTATAAAGTTTACCAATGCTTGCAAGGTCAGACGTGACTTGGTAACCAATAACACCGGTTTTATTCGCAATATCTTTGTCTAGTTCTGCACATAACGCGGATACTTGATCTGCTACGCTCTCAATACTTTCACCGTTATATTCCACCATGTTAATGCCGTCCATAACAGCGCCATCAACATCTTGCAGCATATCACTCACCAATTGCCAAACAATATCTTGTTTAGCGAGATTGAGTACGGTGCTGTCTATTGTTTCTACCGACGTAGCTTTAGCTTCAACTAAACGAGGCGAGTGACGCAGAGCAGAGTCAAAACTGTCATATTTAATGTTGATTAACGTTTTTGCGTTCGCAATCGGTGTTAAATTTAGTTTTGCTTTACAGACAAATGCAAGCGAACCTTCTGAACCAGTGATAATACGACTTAGATCAACCATAGATAAATCGTCGTTAAAAACGTTTTCTAAATCATAGCCCGTGAGGAATCGGTTCAAACGAGGGAATTTTTCTAAAATCAGCTTACGGTTATCAACACATGTATTAAGCACTTGTTGCATTAATTTTGCTTCTGTACTGTCCTGTTTCGCTAGTGACTGTGCTTGTGCCATAGTTTGCGGTTTGGTAATAAGTAACTCACCGTTAGCTAATACACTTTCAAGCGCTAAAACATGATCAGAAGTTTTACCATAAACCAAAGAGCCTTGACCTGAAGCATCAGTATTGATCATGCCACCAACCGTTGCTCGATTACTGGTTGATAAATCAGGAGAAAAGAAAAAACCATAAGGTCTTAAATAATCATTAAGTTGGTCTTTAATCACACCGGCTTCGACACGAACCCAATTTTCTTCAACGTTAATCTCTAAAATTCGGTTCATGTATTTTGATAAATCAACCACAATACCAGGTGTTAAGCTTTGTCCATTGGTGCCTGTTCCACCGCCACGAGCACTAAATTTTATCGCGTTAAATTTTTCTTCGTTACCCAATAAGGTAATAACTTGAATATCTAGTTTGGTTCGTGGATGAAGTACTAATTGAGGAAGTTGTTGATAAATACTGTTATCAGTTGCATGCGCTAAACGAGCGCTGTATTGAAAATTTATATCACCTGAAAAATTTTTAGTCGCCAAGATTTTGGCAAACTCTTGATATAAAGGAGAAACTAACTCTTGAGGACTTAAGCGAGGTAACATAGATAAATTTCTATTAACAACATTATGTGGCCAATATTATATCATGGGATTTTGTTAATTTGCTCGTTAAACAGAAAAAGCCTAAGAACTTTTTTTATCTTTGTTATGACAAAAAAGTGCCTAGGCTTTAATTAATGTAAAAATATCTTAAACCGAAGTTAACTCAAACAATAATTACTTTTTATTGTGTTGCTCTGCTAAATATAACCATGTCGGTAATACGGTATCTGGGTTAAGCGAAAGGCTTTCAATTCCTTTATCCACTAACCAAGCAGCAAAGTCTTCATGGTCTGATGGACCTTGACCACATATACCCACATATTTGCCACGTGCTTTACAGGCTTTAATCGCCATTTCAAGCAAGATTTTAATCGCAGGATCTCGTTCATCAAACAAATGCGCAACTAAGCCTGAATCACGGTCTAAGCCTAAAGTTAATTGCGTTAAATCGTTTGAGCCAATTGAGAAACCATCAAAGTAATCTAGAAATTGGTCGGCGAGCAAGGCGTTTGAAGGTAACTCACACATCATGATGATACGTAAACCATTTTCACCACGCTTTAAACCATGCTCAGCTAGAATATCAATAACCTCTGCTGCTTCACCAAGTGTTCGTACAAACGGGATCATAATCTCAACATGAGTCATATCCATATCGTTTCGAACACGTTTAATGGCTTCACACTCAAGCGCAAAACAATCTCTAAAGTCTTTAGATATATAACGCGAAGCACCACGATAGCCAATCATAGGATTTTCTTCTTCTGGCTCAAAGTTTTCACCACCGACTAAGTTCGCATACTCATTTGACTTAAAGTCAGACATACGCACAATAACTTTTTCTGGGGCATATGCTGCAGCCAATGTAGAAATACCTTCGGTTAGCTTGGCAATATAAAACTCAACCGGGTTGTCGTAACCTGCGATAATATCGCGAATTTCATCTTGTAAATCTGCTGATTGCTCATCAAAATTTAATAACGCTTTAGGGTGAACACCAATCATTTTGTTGATAATAAACTCTAAACGCGCCAAACCAATACCGGCATGCGGTAAACGAGCAAAAGCAAATGCACGATCAGGATTACCAACATTCATCATTATTTTCAACGGTAAATCTGGCATTGAATCAACTTCTGAAGTCGTAACAGTGAAATCCAATTTACCTTGGTAAATAAAGCCTGTATCGCCTTCAGCACAAGAAACCGTTACTTTATCGCCTGTCGCAATTTTTTTAGTAGCATCGCCACAACCGACAACTGCAGGGATACCCATTTCACGTGCGATAATTGCAGCATGGCACGTTCGACCACCACGATTAGTTACAATCGCAGAAGCACGTTTCATGATCGGCTCCCAATCAGGATCTGTCATATCCGTGACTAACACATCACCAGGTAAAATTTTATCCATTTCAGCTAACGAAGATAATACTTTTGCTTCACCACTGCCTATTTTATGACCAATAGAGCGCCCTTCACAAATGATAGGAGCACTTGACTGCAATTGGAATTGCTCCATTACATTGGCATTTTCACGACTTTTTACTGTTTCAGGGCGAGCTTGAACAATATAAAGTTTACCGTCTAGGCCGTCTTTAGCCCATTCAATATCCATAGCACGACCGTAGTGTTTTTCAATAATTACAGCTTGTTTTGCTAACTCTTCCACTTCTTTATCATTCAGTGAAAATGTATCTGATTGTGCTTGGTCTATATCAACAATTTCAACTTGCTTGCCATGTTCTTGATTAGCAGCGTAAATCATTTTTATCGCTTTACTGCCAATATTTCTGCGAACTACCGCAGGTTTACCTTTGGCTAATGTTGGTTTGTGAACATAGAATTCATCAGGATTAACCGCACCCTGCACGACCATTTCACCTAAACCGTAACTCGAAGTAATAAATACCACATCTTCAAAGCCTGATTCAGTATCAATAGAGAACATTACACCACTTGATGAAATATCACTGCGCACCATACGCTGAATACCGGCGGAGAGTGCTACACCACGATGGTCGTAACCTTGATGCACTCGGTATGAAATAGCACGATCATTAAAAAGAGAGGCAAAAACGTGTTTAATAGCGATCATGACTGCATCGAGTCCACGAACGTTTAGGAAGGTTTCTTGCTGACCAGCAAAAGAGGCGTCTGGCATATCTTCAGCAGTTGCAGATGAACGAACAGCAAATGAAGCGTCGTTAGCAAAGCCATCAGAAAGCTTTATGTAAGCTTGTTCAATATCTTTCTGCATATCTGGTAAGAATGGTGTATCGATAACCCATTGACGGATTTTCTGGCCACATTCAGCTAATGCATTTACATCACTGACATCTAAATCATCAAGTAAATGATAAATTTTATCGTTCAAACCACTTTGTTCTAGAAATTCATTAAAAGCAAACGAGGTAGTAGCAAAACCACCTGGCACTTGCACACCAACATTTGAAAGGTTGGAAATCATTTCACCCAATGACGCATTTTTACCGCCGACACGGTCTACATCATTCATTCCTAAATTTTCATACCAAAGCACGTATTCTTGCACGACAACATCTCCACTAGACATAATAAAATTTAAGAAAGTTATCTATAAAATATCGGCTAAAAATATCTTTCTTAACGCTTTTATCAGTTTATGTATCATTAAGTGGTTTATTTCATGTCACAGACATTTTACACTGCTAACTTTGAAACTAAAGTACTATTTCAAAGTTTTAACCTTCTAATAAAGAATAATATAGAATTATATTAAGGAATAATCATGCGAGCAGCTTTTTATATATCTGACGGAACGGCGATCACTTCTGAAGTATTTGGTCACGCGCTTTTGTCTCTTTTTCCTATGGAGTTTGAGCACGACACTATTTCCTTTGTCGAAACAAAAGAAAAAGCAATAGATGCCTGTAAGCGAATCAATAAAGCAGCGAAGCGCACCGGCGTGCCTCCTTTAGTGTTTCACACCTTTGTTAATCCAGATATTAGAGAAATTATCGACGGCTGCGATGGCATAATTTATAATTTTCTTGAACATTTTATCGCTCCGCTTGAAGAAAAACTGGGGATTAAAGCGAAACCCAAAGCGCATAGAACCCACAGTATTCACGAAAATAGTTATGATTATCGAATTGACGCGGTTAATTACTCTTTAGCCAATGACGATGGTTCAAATGTCACTAACTATGAACATGCTGATGTAATACTCGTGGGCGTTTCACGTTCAGGTAAAACTCCAACAGCTCTTTATTTAGCACTTCAATATGGTATCAAGGCAGCAAACTACCCTTTTACCGATGATGATATGGATGAATTACAAATTCCGTCATTTTTAAAAATGCACAAAAAGAAAATATTCGGTTTAACTATCGATGCAGAACGTTTGGTTGATATTCGTGACGGTAGAATGGCGAACACCAAATACTCTTCTGCGCGCCAATGTCGGATGGAAGTACGTGAAGTCGAAAAACTCTATAAACAAGAGAAGATTCCATTTTTGAACACCACTAAACTATCAGTTGAAGAAATTACCGCCAAAATACTCTCAGAAACGGGCTTACAGCGCTATAAATATTAACTTATAACAATTTAGTTACATAAAATATTAGAAAGCGGTTCACATAATTGCTTATTTTCGTTATGTTAGCGCGATATAATTATTGCGCTGCATCAATATGTGCAGGCTAACCAGCATTTGATATACCATGACCATAAAAACAGATGAATTTAGAACCACATTAATTGATAGTTTAGTTTCGCCTGCCGAACTCGCTGAGCAAATACCACTTGACGACGCCACAGCGAATTTCATAATCAAGAGCCGTAAAGAAATTGAAGCCATTATTGGAGGCGACGATAAGCGTTTGCTTGTTATTATTGGCCCTTGTTCAATTCATGACACAGCAGCCGCTATAGATTACGCAAAAAAATTAAAAACCTTACAAGAAAAGTATGCCAATGAATTACTCATTGTTATGCGCGTATATTTTGAAAAGCCTCGTACAACCGTGGGTTGGAAAGGTTTAATCAGCGATCCTGATCTAGATAAATCATTCAAAGTAGCTAAGGGCTTAAATTTAGCCCGTAACCTGTTAATGGAAATTAATAAGTTAGGACTCGCTGCTGGTACAGAATTTTTAGATATGGTAACTGGCCAATATATTTCTGACTTGATCAGTTGGGGTGCTATTGGTGCTCGTACAACTGAAAGCCAAGTACACAGAGAGCTAGCTTCTGCACTTTCGTGCCCTGTAGGCTTTAAAAACGGTACTGACGGTAATATTCAAATAGCAGTTGACGCTATCAAAGCGTCAAGTGTTCCACATGTGCTTTACTCTCCGGATAAAAGTGGCCAAATGTGTATTTATCAAACACACGGTAACCCATATGCACATGTAATATTACGTGGCGGTAAAGAGCCAAACTATCAAGAAGAGTATATTACGAATACTTGTAATACCTTAGCGAAAGCAAATTTACCTGAGAAGGTAATGATAGATTGCAGTCACGGTAATAGTTACAAAGATCATAATAAACAAATGGATGTCGCTAATTCATTAGCTGAGCAAATAAACTCAGGCAACCAGTCTATTTTTGGCGTAATGATTGAAAGCTTTATGGTTGCAGGTAACCAAAAAGTAATTCCTCAGCAGCCTTTAGTGTATGGACAAAGTATTACCGATGCGTGTATTAACTTAGACACTAGTGACGAAATACTTAACATATTAGCTAACGCGATTAAAACTAGAAAATAAATAACGTACAAATAATTAGAGGGTGTATTTAAGATAGTAAATTATATAAACACACTCTTTAAAAGGCCCGGTAACATAATTTGTTATCGGGTCTTTTGCTTTAAATCAAGCCAGAAATTTACCTAGGCGAACTTTGTTGATTAGATTTACTGGAATGTAAAAACTAAACTTACCCAGTAAATTCAAACTCTTTTGTATTCATGCAGCCGCGAATACCGTACATCCTGTAAATGCACGCTCTTTTGCATCCATGCAACCGCGAATACCGTACATCCTGTACATGAAAGCTCTTTTGCATCCATGCTACCGCGAATACCGTACATCCTGTACATGCACGCTCTTTTGCATCCATGCTACCGCGAATACCGTACATCCTGTACATGTACGCTCTTTTGCATCCATGCAATCGCGAATACCGTACATCCTGTACATGCACGCTCTTTTGCATCCATGCAATCGCGAATACCGTACATCCTGTACATGCACGCTCTTTTGCATCCATGCAACCGCGAATACCGTACATCCTGTACATAAAAAAACCGGATATCAAATTGATATCCGGTTTTTGTTTAACTTGTTAACGTGTGTTTGAAAAAGTACTTCTTGTTAAAAGAAGTTAGCTTTAAATTCAACACCCCAGAAGCGAGGTTCGTTAACATAACCTGTTAAATTATTGAAATCGATAGCACCAGTAAGTTGCTCTTCATCAGTAATATTACGGCCAAAAACAGCGACTTCATATTCAGCGCCATCTGTGTACCATTCATAACCAACACGAACGCCACCTTCTAATAATGCATCACCCGTAAACTCAGTTGACTCATATAAGAAGAAGTTAACTTCACTACGGTAAGACCAATCAGTGTAAAAATAAACCTCACCATCACCAATTTCTTTTGTCCAACGAGCTGCAAAGTTTGAAATCCACTCTGGAGATTGTGGTAATGAATTACCATCGATCATCGCTAAACCGTCACCATTTAATGGTGAAGTTACCGTACAACCGCCGCCACAACCAGGCACCGCAACGGTATCATCTTGTAATTCTGTATGGTTGTAGCTTACGCTAGCCGTTAATACTAAATCGTCAGTAACAAAGTATTCTGAGTCAAGCTCAAAACCATAACCAACCGACTTATCAGCATTAAGTAGACTTGCAACGTTACCAGAACCACCTACAGCGGTTAACTGCTGGTCATTAACAACATAGTAGTAAACAGAGCCATCAACACGGGCGGTATTTTCTGCAAATACTGATTTAAAACCTGTTTCTACTGAATCAACAGTTTCAGAATCAGCCGTTGTTGAGTTTGCTGAGAATAGTAAACTACGACCTTGAATACTTGGAGCACGGTAACCACGAGCTAAACGTGCATATACGTTGGTCTCGTCATTTAATTTGTAACTTGCACTTAAATCACCGCTTACTTGTGAGTCTTGAACATTGTTACTTTCAGAAAAACTTGGTGCGCCAAATGGTGATTGAACTAGTTCGCCATCCCAATCACGTTTATCATCTGAATAACGTAAACCACCGTTAACTGTTAATTTATCTGAAACTTCGTAATCAAGTGAAGCAAAAACTGCCCAAGCTGAAGTTTCCATTTGTTGAATAGCAATACCGTCTTGTACGCCGCCAGCCAAAGTATTAAAACTTAAGTTATTAATCGTTAGGTCTTCGTCGAATAAGAAGTAACCAAATTGATAATCAAACTTACCTAGGTCATTACTAGCAATACGAATTTCTTGCGTAATTTGCTTATGATCAGGCATTCTTGCACCAGTTTCAGACGGAAAAGGTATAAAACCAGGTCCCATATAATCAGGTAAGAATGAAGCACCGTAACCACCATCTATATCGCCCACTGAAAACATTTCAGCAGACTCATAACCCGTAACAGAGGTTAACGTGTGATCGCCCATGTTATATTCAAGCTTTAAACTTGCGCCTTTCATTTCAACCGTTTGGTCGTTACGAACTGCAGCATCTTGAAATACAGTTTCACGATCAAAATCGTCAACTAATTCGTTAGTGCCTGGCTTAATAATGTTGGCTCTAAAAACACGAGAGTCAGCTTCTGCATCACGAAAGTGATAGTTAAATAGTGCAGAAAAATCATCACTTGGTTCCCATAACAATTGTAGGCGACCAGCACTTTCGCTGTAGCCACCCAATTGGTCTTCTGCTTCAAAACCAGGTGCTTTGTTGTCTATCCAGTCATCACGGTCTTGTTGTAATAAGGCAACGCGGGCTGATAATGTATCAGTTAAACCACCACCAACCGCTAAGCGTAAATCAGTGCTACCAAAACTACCGTATGAAGCAGAAATGTTAGCATCGAAATCTTGTGTTGGTTTTTTCGATTGTACTTTCACTATACCAGCTGGTGTATTACGACCAAAAAGTGTGCCTTGAGGACCACGTAAAACTTCTACGCGCTCAATGTCAAACATTGGCATACCTTTAGTTAAAGCATTTTCTAAAACTACATCATCATAAATTAATGAAACAGGTTGCGAGGCTAGTAGATCGAAATCTGTGTTACCTAAACCACGAATATAAAAACGGGGAAATGTACGACCGAAAGATGATTCAATTAACAAACTCGGTACTTTCGCAGAAAGTGCTCTAACATCCATACCAGATGAACCTAGTACTTCAAGCTTTTTAGGGGTAAGTGCTGATACAGAAATAGGAACTTCTTTGATATTTTCTGTACGTTTACGAGCGGTAACTTCAATAACTTCAACGCCTACAACATCAGCGTTTTTAGCATTTTCTTGTGCTAGTGCAGCAGTTGAAACACCTGCAGCAGACGCCAAAATAGCCGCATTCACGCAAAGTGCGAGCGACGTTTTATTAAAAACATTCATTTAGTACTCTCCCAAGAACTGTTTATGTTTTGTGTAAAATTTATTACTTCTGTCTTTGCTATATATTAATGGCAAAGACATTAAGTTTAATTGCTATAAATCAAGATCAGATAAAAAACTTGTGCCGTAAGGCATTTTATCTAATGAAAATAAGTCTGCGATTGTTTGACCAATATCAGCAAAAGTACTTCTTTCCCCAATATTAACAGATCGTACCTTTTTGTGAAATGCAATAACAGGGACATATTCACGAGTATGGTCATTTCCAGGCCATGTAGGATCACAACCGTGGTCTGCCGTTAAAAACAGTACATCATCTTCGTTCATTGCTGAAATTATTTCAGGTATACGCGTATCAAAACTTTCTAATGCTAATGCGTAACCTACGGGGTCACGACGATGGCCATAGTCTTGATCAAAGTTGACTAAATTAGTAAAGATCAAACTATTGTCTTTTGCTGTATTTATATGTGAAATGGTTGCATCAACAAGCGCATCTATGCCCGTTGCTTTAGTTTTTTCACTGATACCTTGGTGTGCATATATATCTGCAATTTTACCAACACTGATCACATGGCCACCCGCTTGGGTGAATCTATCAAGTACCGTTGGTGAAGGAGGTAATATAGAATAGTCGCGTCTGTTACCTGTACGAGTAAAGTCTTCAGGACTATTGCCAATAAAAGGACGGGCGATAACACGACCAACATTCATATCAGAAAGCAGTTCTCTTACGGTTTCACAGTATTTGTATAGATTGTCTAAACCAAAATGTTCTTCATGGGCTGCAACTTGAAAGACGCTATCTGCAGATGTATAACAAATAGGTAAACCTGATTTAATATGTTCTTGTCCAAGCTCGTTAATAATGTCGGTACCTGATGCATGACAGTCACCTAATATACCGTTATAACCTGTTGCTTGATTTATTTTCTCAATAAGATCAGCAGGAAAAGCATGATCACCTTTAGGAAAGTAGTCCCAATCAAAAAGCACAGGAACACACATCATTTCCCAATGACCGCTAGGAGTATCTTTACCGGTACTTAACTCGGCAGCATAACCATACGCGCCTTGTTCAGGTTTTTGCTCTTCAACGGGGAATTCGCTATTACCCGCTTCAAAGGCGGCTTGAACTAAACCCATTTTAGCTAAATTAGGGACATTAATTTTACGCTTCTCATGTTTATAGAAGTGTCTTGATAAGTTAGCAAAAGTATTGGCACTGATATCGCCAAAGTCTGCTGCATCTGGTGCATGACCGATACCAAAACTGTCGATTACTAAAACTATTGCTCTTGCCATTTTTATTTCCTATCTGTAGTTCAAAGCATTTTAACAAAATTTTAAAATTTATCCTTGTAAATATCGATAAATTTCATGACCAGTTGGTCAACATGTGATACTTTACCTAGCAATAAATTATAGACAACAGATATTTTGTAAATATTTAACGCAGAGATGTTGCTTTTGCTTAAATTTTGATGAAATTCATATTAATTAGTCCATAATATGAGTGCGGTGAACTATATTCAGCATCACCGCAATTGATAATTACTTAACACTTTTGTTAATCATATTTTTAAGGCTCTCTGTTTTGCAAACCAATAAACCGACAATTATTGCGGTCACCGGTGCTTCGGCATCTGGCAAATCACTTTTTGCGCAAACTATTTACGATGAACTATTACCTGAGTTGGGCTCAAGTGGTATTGCTATTATCAAAGAAGATTCGTACTACAATAGTCAATCGCACCTTTCGATGGAAGAACGTGTAAAAACAAACTATGACCACCCTAATGCGTTTGAACATAGTTTACTATCGAAACATTTAACCTTATTAAGTGCTGGTGAAAGTGTTGATATACCTACTTATTGTTACAAAACCCATACCCGACTAGCAGAAACAGTTCATTTAGAACCAACCCCTATAATTTTAATAGAAGGCATTCTTTTATTTTCAGATAAAGAACTTAGAGATAAATTCGATATTAAAATTTATATTGATACCCCTCTTGATATTTGTCTTGTGCGCAGAATCAACCGCGATACCATCGAACGTTCACGTAGTATAGCGTCTATAACAGAACAATATTTAACTACTGTTCGCCCTATGTACCGCCAGCATATTGAACCCAACAAACCTTTTGCCGACATTGTAGTCACACGTGGTGGCAAAAATAGAATGGCAATTGAAATGTTAAAAGCAAAAATTCGTCAACTAATGAACAGACGTACATAACACGACATAAACAACAGAATTAACATAGATATAACTTAAATAAATATAATAACGATAACAAAATAATTTATGAGGTAATTATGGAATTAGGTGCTCTTCGAGGAGTCTTTGGCATTTTCGCACTATTAGCATTAGCGTTTTTTTTATCTAAAGACCGCAGTGCAATAAATTGGCGAACAGTAGGCTTTGCCTTTGCTTTACAAATTATACTTGGTGCCTTTGTACTTTACGTGCCATTTGGTAAAGACGTATTAGGCTCTATAACTAATGGCGTGCAGCAAGTTATTAATAGTGCTCAAGCAGGAATAAACTTTTTATTCGGCGGTTTAGGTACTGATGCTATGTTTGACAATGGTGTTGGATTCGTCTTTGCAATTCGTGTACTGCCCGTTATTATCTTTTTCTCATCGCTTATCGCTGTGCTTTACTACCTTAATATAATGCAATGGGTGGTTAGAATTATTGGCGGCGGTTTACAAAAATTGTTAAAAACTTCAAAACCTGAATCACTTTCTGCCACGGCTAATATTTTTGTTGGCCAAACTGAAGCCCCTTTAGTTATTCGCCCTTACATTTCAAAAATGAGTCAGTCAGAACTCTTTGCTATTATGGTGGGTGGTTTAGCCTCTGTTGCTGGTTCTATTTTGGCTGGTTATGCCGGATTAGGCGTTAAACTTGAATATTTGATTGCCGCTTCATTTATGGCCGCACCTGGTGGCTTGTTAATGGCGAAATTACTTATGCCCGAAACAGAAGAAATTAATAACGATTATAGCGATGTTGAATTAGCCGAAGCGGGTGACAAACCTGCCAATGTTATAGATGCAGCAGCAACAGGCGCAGCATCAGGCCTTAAGCTTGCTGTTAACGTTGGCGCTATGTTGCTGGCATTTATAGCTATTATTGCTTTACTTAACTCTATGGTTTCTGGCTTTGGTAGTCTATTAGGTTTTGAAGGGATTACTATTGAGTGGTTGCTTGGCTATATATTTGCACCATTTGCTTTCTTAATTGGTGTGCCTTTTGAAGAAATGTTGCAAGCAGGCAGCTTTATCGGACAAAAAGTTGTCGTCAATGAGTTCTTTGCTTATGTAAATTTTGTTGAGATTAAAGATACACTTTCGCCAACAACTCAAGCGATTGTAACTTTTGCTTTATGTGGTTTTGCTAACCTATCTTCCATTGCTATTTTACTGGGTGGTATTGGTTCAATGGCACCCAATCGCCGACCTGACATTGCACGTTTAGGCATGAAAGCTATGCTAGCAGCCACTATGGCTAACTTAATGAGTGCAGCTATTGCGGGTGTATTCGTTAGTTTGTAGCAAACATAGTTAACATTAAAACCTAAAAGCCTAGCTTTCTTAGCTAGGCTTTTATTCCCTTCAAAGTACAGAGACATGCCATGAGTACTATAGAAAGTTACGCACAACGTGCATTACATATGATAGATTTAACCAGCTTAACGGATATAGAAACCTCAGCTGATATAATTCAACTTTGTAAAGCAGCAAAGTCTGCTTGTGGTAACACAGCCGCTATTTGTATATTCCCCCGTTTTGTTCCTTTAGCTAAAAAAACATTAGCCGCACAAGGCACACCTGAGATAAAAATAGCTACAGTTACTAATTTCCCGCACGGCAACGACGATATTGAAATAGCCGTTGCCGAAACAAAAGCAGCTGTAGCCTACGGTGCAGATGAAGTAGATGTAGTATTTCCTTATAGAGCATTAATAAACCAAAATGACAGCATAGGTTATGATCTGGTAAAAGCATGTAAGAAAGCCTGTGGAAAAAGTAAACTGAAAGTAATAATTGAAACGGGTGAGCTTAAAACAGACAAGCTTATTATAAAAGCCAGTGAAATTTGTATTGCAGCAGGTGCTGACTTTATTAAAACATCGACTGGAAAAGTAGCAATAAATGCGACACCAAAAGCAGCTGAATTAATGCTAAACGTCATTAAAAACAAAAACCCTCAGGTGGGATTCAAACCCGCAGGTGGAGTTAAAAATGCTGAAGATGCAGCAATCTATCTTGATTTAGCAGGCAATATTTTAGGTGAAGATTGGGCAACTAAAGATAACTTTCGTTTTGGCGCCAGCAGTTTATTGACTAACCTTCTTAATACATTGGGTGCGAGTGATAAAGTCGCTAATCCAACAAGTTATTAATACTATATTTTAAGTAAATACAGTAATTAAGCAAACAACCATAATTAGGACATTATTGATCAATGGCGCAATTATACTTTTATTATTCAACCATGAATGCCGGTAAATCGACCCACCTATTACAGTCGTCTTATAATTATCAAGAACGCGGCTTAAACACTTTATTGTTTACTGCACAAATAGACGATAGATTTGCCAAGGGCAAAGTTTCATCAAGATTAGGTATTCAAGCTGACGCCCTGCTTTTTGATGACAAAACCGACATATTTAACCAAGTCAAACAGCAAATTAGTGAACGTAAAATTGCCTGTATATTAATAGACGAAGCTCAGTTTTTAACAAAACTACAGGTTAAAGAGCTAACCGATATTGTTGATGAATTAAAAGTTCCTGTATTGGCTTATGGCATACGAACAGATTTTCTTGGTGAAACCTTTAATGGTAGTGCTGCGCTATTAGCTTGGGCTGATAAATTAGTCGAATTAAAAACTATTTGTCATTGTGGAAAAAAAGCCAATTTTGTTATGCGCTGTGATGAGAATGGCCAAGCAGTTAAAGGTGGAGAACAAATTGAAGTTGGTGGTAATGAGCGATACGAATCACTGTGTCGTAAACACTTCAAAGCACTTGTTTGGAATTCTTCAATTTAATTCGTTTTTAGCACATTAAAAAAAAGGAATGCATTAGCATTCCTTTTAATCTTTCTATATTTATATACACCTGCTTTTACATTAATATTACAAATATATTAACTTGTAGATGTAACTTACCTACCCACTTTTAATGGCCTTTAATAAGCACTTCAACTCTGCGATTATTATATCGACCAATTTCTGTTTTATTGCTATCAATGGGTTTAAGTTCTCCATGACCCATTATTGTGAAAGCAGATTCAGGTAAATTAGTGGCCTGCATTAAAGCTTCAGCAACGGCGCGTGCTCTTGACTCAGACAGAGGCTGATTTAATGTCTGCTTTCCGCGCCAGTCAGTATGCCCTTCTAAAGTAATATTAACTTCTTTATAAAGGCGTAATTGAGCTGCTATATCATCAATTTGTAGTTTAAATTTATCTCCAATAACCGTTGAATTATTATCAAACTGAATAATCACTTTTTGTGCGACTGGGCAACCTTGTTCATTCACGACCAGTCCTTTTGATGTGTCTGGACATTTATCTAATTTATTCAGTACACCGTCAGCATCTACATCTTGGTTCCTTACTGGAGCAACCACAGGAATGGGTTCAGATATCACCTCAGGTCGAGGAGTTGGCTTAGTCATAGCTGTCGATTTTCTGGCGTTACTGTCACCGAAAAATCGGCTAATACTTAACCCCAAGAAAAACGCGTCTTTATCATAACTGTCGACTTCTAACCTTGTCATCCAGTTATCACTAAAGCGCCATTGAATACCTGCACCAATGACAAATTGGGTACTATTAAGTTGCTCGTGGTATTGCTCAAGATTACTGCTAGAGTCTATCTTCGAAATACCAGCTCTGATAAAAGCGTTCCATTGTGCTTCAACCGGTTTGAGCCAATAACCTGCCTGTAAAGCCACTCCAGAATAATCTACTTTTAAGGTATCTTGAAGATTGGGGTTACGGTTGCTTAATAGCGCTTCACCTAAGTCTGTGTAGCTTAGCTCAGCAAACCAGTGCTCATTAAAAGCATAGCCACCATAAAGTTTGAAGGCGGTATCTTTGTCATCAAACGTTTTCCAACCAGTATTGTTTTCGTTAGGGTCAAGATAAGACATCCCAAGCCCGCCAGAAAGATACCAGCAGCTTTCATCTTCAAGGCCTTGACAGTTGTCTTTAGCTTGGCCAGATACACTTATCGATACTAATAAAGCTAATGCCATAAATTGGCGCTTCCTACTCAGTGCTACCATTAAGAACAATCCTCCTAAAATTAATAACCCACTACTACCCGCACCTTTTAATGTTGACTCCACTTGACGAGGTTCTTGCAGGCTGTCATTAATACCGTCATTGTTGAAGTCTCCATTTTCTTGGCTGTCAGGTACGCCATCACCATCACTATCAATATCTTTATAGTCTGGGATTCCATCACCATCAGTGTCTACATTACCTTCAGTAGCATCGTTTATTCCGTCTCCATCACTATCAATGTCTCTAAAGTTAGGCACTCCATCTCCATCTATATCTAGTAAATCAAGTGAATTGTCATCAATGCCATCACCATTTGCATCTGTTCCAAGGGTAAAGTCTACATCTATAGCATCATCGATACCGTCGTTATCACTGTCAACTCCACTTAGTACAATAAGCACCTGCTCTTGGCTATCTTTGATACCATCACCATCAGAATCTAGATCAAGATAATCAGGAATACCGTCATTATCGGTATCTATGATAGTAAAAACATCATCAATACCATCACCATCGCTATCTATACCACCTGTTACATCTACATCAAATGCATCATCGATACCATCAGCGTCTGAATCCATTCCTGTCGGTAGTGGCCTATTAGTTTCAAATGAATCAGGTAAGCCATCGTTATCACTATCAACATCTAAATAGTCTGGAATACCATCTCCATCACTATCGCCTACACCTTCTACAACATCAGATATACCATCGTTATCATCATCTTTATCAATATGCGATGGTATACCATCCCCATCAGGATCGATTCCTGGGCTGGTACCACGCCCTCCAGGGTTAGCGTCGTAACTGTCATAAATACCATCACCGTCAATATCATCTGTGGGGTCAATCATGCCGTCATTATTTATATCTAAACCAGCTCCTGGTGTGCCCACAATGTCGAAGATGCCATCGTTATCACTGTCTAAATCACGATAATCAGAGATACCATCGCCATCTGTATCAATCGGATCTGTGATCAACACACTAGTATCATCAGCAAAACCATCACCATTGTCGTCAACAACACCGGCTTCTTGAGTATCAAGTAAGCCATCGTTATCGCTGTCTAGATCATGCATATCAATAATGCCGTCACCATCAGTATCGGTTAAGTTAACGCTATCATCTATACCGTCATTGTTAGCATCCATACCACCAGTAAAGTCGATATCGAATGCATCATCAATTCCATCCATGTCAACATCTTGTCCACTAATATCACTTTCGACACTGTCGCTGATACCATCATTATCACTATCTTGGTCTAAATAATCGGCTAACCCGTCACCATCGGTGTCTGTAAATATAAGCGTTGCATCATCAATGCCATCACCGTCAGCATCAAAACCACCCGTTGCATCTACATCGAACGCATCATCTATACCATCACCATCAGTATCAACACCACCCGTAGCATCTACATCATATTGGTCCTCAATACCATCGCCATCAGTATCAACTATGTTTAATTGCGATTCGACTACATCTGGAACACCTTCATTATCGCTATCTAAATCGATATAATCTGCAATACCATCATTGTCAGTATCAGTTGGTACTATATCGTCATCAATACCATCACCGTTTGCATCTTGGCCACCCGTTTGATCAACATCAAAGCTATCATCAATGCCATCACCATCGGTATCGAGACCGCTATTGCCCGCTTCAAAACCATCAACAATGCCATCGTTATCTGAATCGGTATCAAGATAATTAGGAATTCCATCCATATCATCATCACCTGTACCTTCAACAATATCTGGAATGCCATCGCCATCTTCATCTAGGCTAGTGTCTAAGTAGTCAGGCGTACCATCGCCATCACTATCTCCTGATCCTTCAACAGCATCGCTAATACCATCACCATCAGAGTCACCATCTAAATAGTCAGGAATACCATCGCCATCAGTATCA
The DNA here is from genome assembly GCF_003061515.1 of Colwellia sp. Arc7-D. Lineage (NCBI taxonomy): Bacteria > Pseudomonadati > Pseudomonadota > Gammaproteobacteria > Alteromonadales > Colwelliaceae > Colwellia > Colwellia sp. Arc7-D. The sequence continues at coordinate 1,991,037 of NZ_CP028924.1, read as the reverse complement.
CCATTCCCCTCGTCTGCATCGTTGATGCCATCACCATCAGAGTCACCGTCTAAATAGTCAGGAATACCATCACCATCAGAATCACCATTACCTTCTTCAGCATCACTAATACCGTCACCGTCAGAGTCTTGATCTAGATAATCAGGAATACCATCGCCATCAGCATCACCATTACCTTCATCTGCATCACTAATACCGTCGCCGTCAGAATCTAGGTCTAGATAATCAGGAATACCATCGCCATCACTGTCAACATTACCTTCATCTGCATCACTGATACCATCACCATCGGAATCAAGGTCTAAATAATTAGGGATTCCATCACCATCATTATCGCTATTTCCTTCCAATGTATCACTGATACCATCGCCGTCAGAATCTAGGTCTAAGTAATCAGGTATTCCATCACTATCTGAGTCAATCGCTCCTTCTGAAGCATCATTAATGCCATCACCATCAGAATCTAGGTCTAGATAGTTAGGGATACCATCACCATCCATGTCACCATTACCTTCTACAACATCAGGAATACCATCTCCATCAGTGTCTACATCACTGTCTTGGAAGTCTGGTCTGCCATCTTCATCACTATCAGGTAAAGCAATATTGTCATCGACACCATCGTTATTAGCATCAGTACCACCGGTTTCATCAACATCAAAGGCGTCATCTATACCATCATTATCGCTGTCCATACCCGTAGCGCCAGATTCAACACCGTCATCAATACCGTCACCATCGCTATCTGAGTCAAGATAGTCTGGAATACCATCCATATCAGTATCATTGTTACCTTCTAATGTGTCAGGTAAACCATCATTATCACTATCTGGGTCCAGGTAATCAGGTATACCATCTGAATCAGTATCTACAGGAATAAAATCATCATCTATGCCATCAGAGTTAGTATCGGTGCCGCCAGTTTCATCTACATCAATACTGTCATCAATGCCATCACCGTCAGTGTCATTGCCACTTAGGCCTGCTTCAACGCCATCATTTAAACCATCATTATCACTATCGTTATCTAAATGATCTGCAATACCATCACCGTCTGAGTCTAGTGCGTATGGGCTGGTGTTATCATCCATTCCATCACCATCAAGATCAACACCACCTGTTTGGTTCACATCAAAAGCATCATCAATACCATCACCATCGGTATCAATGCCAGTCGCTCCAGTTTCAATCACATCAGGTAAACCGTCATTATCACTATCTGGGTCTTGAAAATCTGGAATGCCATCATTATCAGTATCAATAGGCATAACATCATCATCAATGCCATCACCATTGGCATCTACTCCGCCAGTTTGGTCAACGTCAAAATAGTCATCAATACCATCACCATCAGTGTCAATACCTAATGCCCCAGACTCAATTGCATCTGAGATACCGTCATTATCACTGTCGAGATCCTGAAAGTCGGGAGAAGTGTCAGCATCATTATTTGGAGGCGTAGCATTGTCATCTATACCATCACCATTTATATCTGAACCGCCAGTAATATCAACGTCAAAAGCATCATCAATACCGTCCATATCAGAATCGACATTTAAAGCTCCTGACTCCCAATAATCAGGTATACCATCGCCATCACTATCGACATCAATATAATCAGGTGCTAAATCGCCATCGGTATTCGCTGGTGCAACATTATCATCAACACCATCACCATTAGCATCAACGCCACCTGTTTCGTCTACATCAATAGCATCATCAATACCGTCATTGTCGCTATCAATACCAGTAGCCACTGACTCATTAGCATCTGAAATATTATCGCCATCTGAATCAGTATCTAAATAGTCTGGTATACCGTCACCATCACTATCAGTAATACCTGTAGCAGGGTTATTGTCAGCATCTAGATTAGCGTCTTCATTGACTGTCGCTATGCCATCGTTATCGTCATCAGGATCAATTGCATCAATCATCCCATCGGAATCGCTATCGTTAGGGTTATTAACATCACCGACTTCTGTGCCATCAGGAATGCCGTCTTTATCACTATCATTGCTGGTAGGATCAAGCCCTAATGCAATTTCATCTTCATCACTTATGCCATCATTGTCTTGATCATAAATAACTTCAACAGCTGTTGCGTTAGTATCATTCCCAGTAGAATCTTGAGCCGCCGCTAACAGTAAACCTATATCAACGTTACCAGCACCATCAGGTGTAACCTCAACCGTGTAAGTGTTGCCATCAATTACTGTGAAGTTAGCTAATGTGGCGTTATTAAAGATGATATCGCTTAAGTCAAAGTTTAAAACATCTTCACTAAACTCAAAGGTCAGTACAAAAGAATCATTATTATTGATGGTCACAGGAGCATTTAAAATAGAAACAATAGGCTGGTCTTCATCTTTGTTAGCAGATTCTTGCACTGCATTACCGACATTACCAAATGAATCCGTTTGACTAGCATCAGCAACAATTACGTCTGCGCCATCTGCTATAGCACTAACATCAAACGTTGAACTCCAAGTTCCATCTGGATTACAGGCTACCGATTGGGTACTAGGGGTAGCACCAACAATATTCACCGTCACATTACCGTCACCTATAGTACATGTTCCGTTTACAGGATAACTCGTTCTGTTAACAATATTACCATCTACTAAAGTGTTGATAGCAATAACAGGAAGAGTGCTGTCTTTATCACTTGTTTGGTTTGCTGTACTAGTTGTGTTTCCTGAAGCATCTGTTTGGCTGGCGTTAACTACAATGCTATCTGCACCATCGGCAATGGCACTTACATCGAAAGTCGCCGTCCAAGTACCATCAGGATTACAGACAACACTCTGACTAGCTGGACTCGCACCAGGCAACATTACAGCAACATTACCATCGCCAATACTACAGGTTCCGCTTACAGGGTAAGTAGCAACATTAGCTGCATTTACTTCAACTAAGGGGTCAACCGTAACTACAGGTACAGATGTGTCTTTATCAGCGGTTAATTGTGTAGCGCTATCGGTATTACCAGAATTGTCAGTTTGCATTGCATTTGCAACAACGACATTGTCGCCATCTGCAATGGAGCTTACATTAAAAGTCGCCGTCCATGTACCAGCTGCAGTACAAGTTACCGCTTGAGAACTCGGTGTTGCGCCAACAATCGAAACAGTCACATCACCATCATTTATCGTACAAGTTCCGGTTACACCATATGCCGATGAATTGGTTGCATTTGCATCATTTAAAGCGTTAATCACTACATTGGGTGCAACTACATCTTTATCCGCTGTTACTTGTGTCGCACTGCCACTGTTACCCGAGGCATCTGTTTGCATTGCATCAGCAATAATGGCATTGCTGCCATCAGCAATGGCACTTACATCAAAAGTTGCAGTCCAAGTACCAGCTGCAGTACATGTTACAGCTTGATTCGCTGGTGTTGCACCAGCAACAAATACCGTAACATTGCCATCACCAATAGAACAACTGCCCGTTATTGGATATGCACTTGAATTAGATGCGTTGGCATCATTTAATGTATTAATAGCAACTGTAGGTGCTACGATATCTTTATTTGCTTTTACCTGAGTAGCATTACCAGTATTACCCGCAGTATCTGTTTGGCTTGCATCTGCGGAAATAACATCAGTACCATCAGCGATCGCACTGACATCAAATGTTGCGTTCCACGTACCAGTTCCAGAACAGCTTACTGTTTGACTAGCAGGTGTAGCTCCAGCAATTGCAACGGTGACTAGACCATCTCCAGTTGTACATGTACCGCTTACAGGGTAAGAACCTGCATTGGTTGCATTAACATTAGGGGCGCTACTTATAGCAACAATAGGTGCTAAAGTTTCTATAGTGTAGTTTGGTGAACTGGCAGAGCTCCCAGAGTTTGAATCTAAATCTTGATACCCAGAACCAACATCTATGGTATTTGTTGCATCTTCTATATCTTCAGTTGGAGTAAATGTTGCAGTATAAATAGTAGGGTCAGATGGATCTACGATAAAGTTGCTCAAAACACCATTTGGTGACGTAACATCGCTAACATCAAATCCTACAACTTCTTCATTAAAACTAAAAGTTACTAAAGCAGTTTCACCTGCAATTAAGTCAGTGTCATCAAGCGTAACCGCAACTGTTGGAGGAACAGCTGTAACAGTTATATCTATAGTTTCGTCAGTAGTTAATGAGTCAGCCGAAGTGAATACAGTGTCAGTACCACGAACCGTTACAGCCCCTGTCAATGTAGAAGTACCAACGGGTGTTAGCGCTTGGCCTGCTTTGAAAGATTGTACAAAAACTTTTGAATCACCAGGTGCATTTTTTATTGCATAATCACCCTCTAATGCCGATAAGTCTGCTAAATGGTTGTTACTATTATCTGCAGAAATTAACTCCCATGTTTGTGTGCCCTGATTAGATAATTCATAGCAAATATAACCAGTTTCTCCCTGAACAAAGCTTAAATTGTCAACTTGATCTGAACAAGTATTATTTTTACTTACCCAAATATCATAGGTTGCAGACGAGTAATCAATATCGATACAAACTTCACGAATAGAACCGACATCTTGACTAAAAGCGTCATTAACAAAAATATTCCATGTACCTATAGGTGTACCTACCAAGTTTGTTAATGAATCTAGAGGTAAAACATTACCTGCGATTGCGGGAACAGCAACTAAATCCGTTGGTGTAAACACAAATGGACTACCAGTACCCCCAGTGCCAGTAACTGCAGCAGATCTTGTTGTTGCAGCTGAATTACATACGGTGTCATCACCACCAGGATCATCAACTAGAATAGGGCCAGCTACTGCATCATCCCTAAAGTTGACATTATAATCTGCCCGCTACAATTTGAGGGACTCCCTAAAGTAAATAACTGAATATTACTCCCGCCAGGTGTCGTTAGGTTAGCTTGAAGATCTCCTGCATATTCATGAATGATTTTAAATGAAACTTGATTAACAGCATCCATAGTGGTTGCCGTATCACCTACAGGAAAAATAGCACTTATATTAGTATTCCCATCATCAATTATATCCCATTCACCCGCTTGCGAAGGAACTGTACAAAACTCAATGGCATTTGTATAAAAGGGAGAGCAAACTAATGCGATACTTAGAAATGTTTTTAACTTACTGGGATTAGATTTTAACTTGGGGAAACCTTTAATACTTGTTTGACTCATGACTACTCCATTTAATCATTAGAAATATTTATTCTACAAACATAAATTTAATATTAGTAAAGGATTTTAAAATCACAAATTAAATTTTAATTAAATTGTAACCCAGAGATTTACATGGAATTCAGGTGGTTATGTTTAATATTCCAGGTTGCTTATACTCAATGCGGAATAAGGAATAAGGAATAAGGAATAAGGAATAACAGCCATTTTAGTGCGATAAATTGACAAATGTATCTATTTTAAAAAATAGTAAATAGTGTCAAAAAATAGAATTATTGACTGTTTATGAGCGACGTATTTATAGATGAATATTTATAGATGAATAGTGATAGATGAATAGTGATAGATAGGTAATTATAGATAGAGAGTTATCTGCACATACGAAAAAGTGAGAGCTTGTATCAAAGATTTGTAGGCAGATAATTAAACGATAAAGTATATATGAGGCTTAAGTACTGATTTACCGTTCTCTTAATAAAGTAACTAATAAAGCGCTTGTACCAACAAGAAACAAACTAACATACAGATGAAAGTAATAAATAAAGGGGCTTAGCCCCTCATAAAAATTAGGTTAGCTTACTGAAACTCATCTTATAAGCTAACCATTCAAGCGAAAAAATGCATTAATACCTACATAGCTTAATTCGATTTTATAGATTTTTGCTTGGTCGATATGCGATAAAAAGCAAAAAACAATATTACCGCTATTTGAGCAAAAGCCCCCTGCCAAGTAGAACCCACGCCAATCCAAGGTAAATCAACATGCATTGGCAATGCAGAAATACTGATCACAGCGGCCTCTTGTAACGCGGTAATAGCTTTACCCATTAAGATAAACGCTAAAGCGAGTAATAAATAAGTCGTCATAGAGAAGAAACGCGCAATAGGTAACTTAATTGAATACTTTAATATCGCCCAAGCAACTATGGCTAAAATAACAACCCCAGTAATAAAGCCTGAAACCGCAACTGAATATTGCTCTGGCGATGCTTGTGTTAATAGTGATTGATAAAATAAAACTGTTTCAAACACTTCACGATACACGGCAATAAAGGCAAGTAACGTTAATCCCCATAGCGTGCCAGCTCGTAATTGCGTACTGATATGTTTTTGAATATATGCCTGCCATTGTTCGGCATTAGTTTTACTGTGCATCCATATACCTACATATAACAGCATAATCGCTGCAAGTAATGCCGCAACACCTTCCATCATTTCTCGGCTAGCACCACTAATGTCGATAATCGACTGCGCTACTGCCCATGTAGCTACGCCTGCTATTAACGCTAAAACCCAACCAGCATGAACATATTTAAGGGCATCACGTCTATTGGTTCTAATAAGTACGGTCATTAGCGCAATAACAACTAATAATGCTTCAAGCCCTTCTCGTAGCAAAATAACTAAACTCGCAGAAAACAATGCGCCACTCGATAAAGCAGCCCCAGTTAATAATTTCTCGGCTTCATCTAACTGAGTAAATATCTCCGCAGATAATTGCATTAACTGTTTTTCTTCGCCTGGTGAGTTGATAACTTGCCTTAAGTTAATAAGGTTAACTTCAATTTGTTTCCGTAAAACTTCATCTCTCGCGTCTAAGCTATTTTCAATTAACTCAAAGCCATCAAGATAAGCGCTAACCGCAAGCGTATTGGCTTTTGTAAATTCATTACCTTTATAAGCATCAATAGCAGCGATTAATTGACTTTTAGTGATTTCGATTGGGTTTTGTTGTTGATTAAACAACAATGAAGGCGACGCTCTGTATGCGTCAATATAATCAGCATCGATATTATTATCAGCATTAATTAATTGCGTAGGATTAAAGTTTATCCAATTTTGCAGATCAATTTCTTGTGCTGTTTTAGTTGAAGGTTTAGAGGAATTGAAAGCAAGACCACCGACATAAAATGCTAATGACCAACGTTGCTGCTCTTTTAGCTGAGTAAAAGCTGGCATAGCGGTATCGTCTAAGCCATTAGAAATTGCATCAAATAAGCCTAATAAGGATCTATTGACCGCACGTTCTTTATCGGTAAAGTTTGTTGGCTCTGGCGATAAACCTTTTGCTAATAAACCATCACCTTTACCCATAACACCATGACAACTAACACAGTTCTCTTGAAATAAAGTTTGTGTATCTTTTTCAGGTAATAATCTACTTGGTAGAGGTGACTCAGGTAAAATTGCCAATAATTGACCTCGAATTCCAGCACTTATTAGGCGTATATCACTCACTGACATCTTGTCTTTAATCGCCTGTTCTAATGCCACTGACTGGCTGTATATTGCCGCTTTATGATCAGAACCAACTTGACTAGAAACTCGGTCAATAATCATGGCTGAGAACTCAAGCATTTCTTGATATTCACCGGCATTAACGACCTCTCCATTTTCAACAGCATCGGCATAATCAACACCAATATATTCTGCCAACTGAGCTAGTTGTCGAAGTTGAGCTGTATCATTAGTTTGTGCAGATACCGGTAAAGAAAATAGATTTATCGACAAAAAAATCACAGTTATTATGCTGAGTATTTTTTGCTTAACTTTGTTAGTAGAACGATATGGATAACAAAAGTGGGTAGAGCTTTTATTCATCTGAAATAACCTTAACAACATTGCGTAATGATAACTATTATCAATTGTAAGCTAAATATTCACGAATGTAATTAATTAAATGTTGTTAAAATGTAAAACATCTAATTTAGGGTTTTTGACGAGTTTGAATCATAATAAAGGAAGGTATTTAAACAATAACTAGCAACATTAATTGGCTATTTAGGCCATAAGAATTGCTGAATATTCGTTTGATAATGTGGGAGTATAATGACTATCAATATGATAATGCTAAGCCTGATTATAAAATTTTAAGCAGGTATAGCATTATCAAAGGTTGCCTTGCTGTATTGAAAGTTAATACATGTAAACGATTGAATCAGTAGAGTAAATAAACCAATAGCTATTATTTCACAACAACAGTTCCGCTATACATTTTCATTTGGCAATGAAAAGCATATTCACCTTTATCCATAGCAGGTAACTCTACTACCAAGGATTTATTCAAAGGTAAATCTGCACTAATGTCTAAATCAGGAAAAATCACTGTGGCTGCACATGGACTTGCATCTTTACGGATAAAGTTAATGCGCAAAGCTTTATTCTCAGGCGATGAAATATAAGCAGGCTGATAAACTCCAGCATCAACCACTACGGTTATTTCACTGTTATCATTTTCAACACTCACTTCAGTTGATTTAGGTTTATAAAGCCAAAACCACCAAATAATTAAAATGATTAATCCTAAACCCATCAAATTGATTATTAACATGCTATCTCCTTTTAATTAGTGTTCTTGTGGCTTAAATAAACGTAAACGGTTGGCATTGCTCACCACGGTTAATGATGAAAATGCCATTGCTGCACCGGCCACAACCGGGTTTAACATCAGACCAAAAAATGGATATAAAATACCTGCAGCAAAAGGCACCCCTGCTACGTTATAAATAAAGGCACCAAACAGGTTTTGTTTAATATTGCTCAGTGTTGCTTTACTTATCGCTATTGCATCTGCAAGGCCATGTAATGAACCTCGCATCAAGGTTATATCAGCACTTTCAATAGCCACATCTGTTCCTGTTCCGATGGCAAAGCCAACATTAGATAGCGCTAAAGCAGGAGCGTCATTAATACCATCGCCTGTCATACCCACTATTTCGCCTTGCGCTTGTAGCTCAGCAACCTTGTTCGCTTTATCATCCGGCATTACTTCTGCAAAAACTTCTTTTATGCCGACCTGCTTTGCCACGGCATTTGCTGTCGCCCTATTATCGCCGGTAAGCATAACGACACGAATACCACTTGCCTGAAGCCTTTTAATCGCAGCAATAGAGTCTTTTTTAATTGGATCTGAAACCGCAATTATTGCCACAAGCTTATGATCGACAGCTAAATACATTGGTGTTTTAGCGTTGTCAGCAAGCTGTTGTGCTTTAGTAACAAAACCATTTAACGCGATACCATTTTTTAGCATCAGCTTTTGATTACCAAAAAGTAATTGTTGACCGTTTAATTTGGCTTCAACACCATGACCGACAATAGCCTGAAAGTCTGTCGTATTTTCAAGGACAATATCTTTCGCTAATGCTGAATCAACAATAGCTTGTGCAAGCGGATGCTCAGAGCCACTTTCAATACTGCCAGCAAAACTTAAAATTTGTTGTTCGGTATAGTTTTCGTCTGCAACAATAATATCGGTTACTTTCGGCGCGCCTTCAGTAATTGTGCCTGTTTTATCTAATATCATTGCGGTAATTTTTGATGCGGTTTGCAATGCTTCACCGTTACGAATTAATACACCAGCTTCAGCAGCTTTGCCAACACCAACCATAACCGACATAGGTGTTGCTAAGCCTAATGCACACGGGCAGGCTATGATTAAAACGGTGGTTGCCGATACCACAGCAAAAGCGATCACAGGATCAGGACCAAAGTTAAGCCACACTAATGCGCTTACGATTGAAATTATCATCACAACCGGCACAAAGTAGGCTGAAATCACATCGGCTAACCGACCAATAGGCGGCTTAGAGTTTTGTGCTCTTTTCACCATATTGATGATCTGTGCTATTGCCGTATCTTTGCCTACTCTTGTTGCTTTAAATAAAATTGACCCTGACTTATTTAACGTACCTGCGACAATGTCATCGCCTTCATTTTTTTCAACCGGCATAGGTTCGCCCGTTAACATCGACTCATCAATCGATGTGCGGCCTTGTGTTACCACACCATCTACAGGGACTTTTTCACCTGGCCTAACTCTCACAATGTCATTAATTAATACTTGCTCGATAGCGATATCAATATCTTTATTGTCACGCAAAACTCGAGCAGTTTTAGCCTGTAAGCCGATTAAACGTTTTATCGCTTCGCTTGTTTTCCCTCTTGCTTTTACTTCAAGCGCTAAACCTAGGTTGATTAAACCGATAATCATAGCTGTTGCTTCAAAATAAACATGGCGTGCCATCTCAGGTAAAGCCAAAGGAAAGAAAACCACAATCATCGAATATATCCACGCAGTACCTGTGCCTAAGGCAATTAAGGTATCCATATTTGCTGTGTGGTTTACTAATGATTTCCATGCACCAATGTAGAAATGTTTACCGGCAAAATACATAATGGCAGCGCATAATATGCCAATAAATAACCAAACGCCGCGCTCGGTTGTTGTTTCAACGGTCATCGGCCCACCAAATAAGCCATACACCATAAGCGGAACACCTAAGCCTAAAGCAATCCACATTTTCTTCATTAAACTGCTGTAGTACTTTTGGTCAGCCGCTTCTTTTTCATCAAGTAGTTCATCATCGCTACTGTCACTTACGCTTTTAGCGTTATAGCCAATAGCTTCAATCGCTTTTATTAATACTTTGGGCTCAACAGCACCAGTAACTGTCACCGTTCGTAAAGCAAAATTCATTTCTGCACTTTCGACTCCAGCGGTATTAGTTAATGCCTGCTCTATTTTACCTACGCAGCTTGCACACCCCGCCCCTTCAATAATTAAATCTTGGCTAGGTTCAATAGATTTATTCATTGTCATCTCCTTTGCTGTCTTCATATTGTCCTTCCCCCTCAATAAGGTGGCATATCATATGTCCGGTTGGTGCTTTGTCAGGTTTACGCTGCCAATCGTTAATAGCGTTTCTCAACTTTTCTCGTAATTGAAATGCCGCTTGAAACTGTTTCTCGGTTTCAGCTAGGTGGTGTTCAATAATTTCTCGCACTAATGGACAAGCTGAATGGCCTTTATCTGATTCAATTAAAATACTTTTTATCTCTGTAACAGAGAAATTTAATTGCCGCGCACTTAAAATAAACTTGAGCCTGTTCTGGGCACTTTTTCCATAATTTTTATAACCATTAGTTGGACTTTTACTAGGCGTAATAAACCCAATTTTAGTGTAGTAGCGCACAGTATCCGATGTGGTATTCATCGCATTCGCTAATGCTGTTACTCTCATGACATAAATCCTCTATCGGTAAAGAAAATATAATGTTTTCTTAAAACTAAACAGACTTTACACCTGTGTCTTACACACAGGTCAAGCAAATAATGTCAATAAATATTGAATCCAAGCTATTCGGCTTCAGGCCTACTTGTAGTCAACATTCATTAATCTGGAACTTGAGAAAGCGAAGATTTATGTATACAAACAATGCCGTCTTTAGCATATACAGCAAGTAAACCTTGGTCTTCAAATGCAACATGTCCAGGTTGTAAAACAGCTTCAAACGCGATTGTTTCTATATGCGTGGCCGTCCATAGCGTTTGATCAAGTTTAATTAATAACCCCATATGCCCGAAGCACTTTACCTTTTCATCAATGTCACTTATCGGCATTTTAAAATCCAAAATTCGCTCAGAAACCTCAGTTCTAGGCCAATAAGAAGCATTAATTTGAGGACGTGCATCGCTATAGTATTTTTCAGCATTTCCAAAAAAGCATTGTAATAATTTGGCTGACTCTAAATGCACTTTTATCATCAAGGTGGTTAGCGTTTCATTCGCAGATAGTGCAAGTTGGCTTTGTAATATAATGTCACCACAGTCAAAATCTTTAGTTACTTTTTGAAGTGAAATACCCGAAAATTCAGGGTGTTTTATTAAATAAGGTAAAGGTGTTGGGCCTCTGCCTGCTGGTAATAATGTAGGATGAATATTAATTGCATATTTAACATTTGTTATAGGTAATAAATAAGAGTATTCAGCAATAATAAACATCTCAGCGCCAAGGGTAATTAATTGCTTTAATTCACTCTCGCTAGGTTTATGACTATGCAAAGGAATACAATTATTCGCACATACGTTATCTATAATAGATGAATTACGTGCAGAACTATTTTTATACACTCGTAATATGTCATGGCCTTCAGACAGTAAATACTTTAAACAAGAGGAGAATAAATTATTCCCAAAATAAACAATTTTCATAAGCAGATTTCAACGTATTGGTATAAAGTAAAATTATTGAATAATGAAGATATTACTTTTATTAAAGCCATTGCTATTAAACAATTACCGTCATCAATTTATACATTTTCGAGCTCGTTCCTACGCTTTAGTTCACTAAGCAAGCTTAGTTTGACCAGTGAATATGTATGATTTTCCATTGTCCTGCTTGTTTATGTAACATCATAGTTTCCAGCCCTACGCTATTAATGTTTTTGCCTTTATATTGACCAGAAGACTTGCGTTTTGACATGGCGTAAGCAAAGTCGCCAATAACGTCTATTGTTTGATCAACGACTTCAGTGTTTATATCCGCTAAAAACTTCATATCTGCCAGCATGTGATGTTGAGCATATTCATCAGCTGATTTTTCAACGCCGCCGCCTTCAAAAATAATTACGTCATCAGCTAATAAAGCCCTAGCAGTAAACGTATCTGCTGACTTAAGCGCATGATGAAACTTAGCAATAGTTTCACCGGCATCATCCTTTAGTCGTGAAGTGTTAACTATTACCTTGTCCTCCAACAACTCATAACCTGAAGAGTTGTTTTTTATTGAATTAATGGCAGTAACTGTATCTTCATGTTTACCGTTATTGTGTGCGTGCAAATTAACACTCAATATTGTGCTACACACCAGACTGGTAATTAAGAATATTTTATTTATCTTCATTTGTTATTTACCTCTATCATTTCAATTCTTGTGTTTATTCAATTGCAGTAAGTATCTGATATTGTTCAGGTGTTAAAGTAGGTAGTTGCTTTATAAATGCCACCATAGCCCAAATGCGCTGATCGTCATGAGTTTTACCCCAAGCAGGCATGCCAGATGCTTTAATACCGTGTTTAATGACCCAAAAATTTTTTCGATCAATAGCAATCTCATCACTCGGTTTACTTTTTACTTTTACATTAGTGGCTACTGTTAAGTTAGGTGGTGCTGGATATAACCCTAAACTCATATCACTTTCATATTGTCCTGACTTTAAATGACAACTAGCGCACATAAATTCGTAATCAACAGCACCTAAAAGTAATAAGTCAGGATTGGTTAAATCAGGAACCGCAATATGCTGTGCGGCTTTATTTATCGACGTCTGTCTTGTTTCATCTAAAAGCCAATACACTAATTCGCCATGAGGCTCATCAGCTGCCACATTAACAATACCTGAATAGATCACAGTGGTTGTAAACCCAATACCTAAAACAATTAATATCAGCATTAACTTAAACACTTTCATCTTACTTCCTTCAATTTTATAGTGACTTAGCGCCTAAACTCACACTAAGTCACTTTGTGCTTCTTTAATGATTATCGTGTTCTATTTTCTTTATATCCTTATCTTTAACATCTTCCATTTTGCTACAGTCTGCTTTTTCGGTTTTCTTTACATGTAAACTTGTATTATGTGCTTTAACTGATATGGATAGAGTCATTACTGGAATTCATACCAGTGTCACTTTACTTAAAGCTTTAATGATTCTTTTCGTCATGCTTGTTGCTCTCGTTATAATTAAGATTTTATAAATCTTTATCATATTGATAGCTTCATTCTTCTGTTGCTACATGCTTTATCGATGATGAACGCCATAAATAAAACAATGCAGGTAAAACAAGTAAGGTTAATATCACCGCACTCATCATGCCTCCCACCATAGGTGCAGCTATTCTACTCATCACTTCAGATCCCGTGCCTGTACCATACAAAATAGGTAACAAGCCAACAATAATAGCGGCAGCTGTCATCATAACTGGACGAACACGCATGCCAGCACCATGTAAAACAGCTTGAAATAAATCTTCTTTTGTCGTGGTAATTTCTTTTAAGCGATGTTCGTCTAACATGGCTTGATAAGCTTGGTTTAAATACACCAACATAATAACGCCAATTTCAACCGCTACCCCTGCAAGTGCAATAAAACCAACCCCCACTGCCACTGAGAAGTTAAAACCTTCTAGGTACATCAACCAAATACTACCCACCATAGCCAATGGTAACGTGCCCATGATCATGGCTACTTCAATTACATTTCTAAAGTTTAGATAAAGTAAAATCACAATAATGAATAAAGTTAATGGCACAACGTAAGCTAATTTAGCCTTGGCTCGCTGCATGTATTCGTATTGTCCTGCCCAAGTCACGGAATAACCTGCAGGTAGTACTAATTGATCTGCCACTACTTTTTGCGCCGCTTCAACATAAGTACCGACATCTACACCTTCAATATCAACATAGGCCCAACCATTTAATCGAGCATTTTCAGATTTTATCCCCGGAGGACCATCTTCTATATAAATATCAGCAACATCACCTAAAGCAATACGTTGTCCGTTTGGCGTAACAATCGGCAACAATGATAACTGTTCGGGCGAATTACGATAATCTTGTGGGTAACGCACATTAACCGGGTAACGCTCTAAACGCTCAACCGTTTGAGTAACATTCATACCACCAATAGCTGTTGCTACAACTTGCTGAATTTCAGCAATATTTAAGCCAAAGCGAGCTGCTTTTGCTCGTTGAATATCGACTTTGATATATCGGCCACCCGCTACTCGCTCGGAGTAAACCGATGTTGTACCCGGTACGTCTTTTAAAATAACTTCTAGCTGCTGACCTATTTCTTGAATAACCGATAAATCAGGTCCCGCAACTTTAATACCTACCGGTGTTTTAATACCCGTTGCAAGCATATCAATACGAGTTTTTATCGGCATAACCCAAGCATTAGTTACCCCTGGAAGTTTGACTAAAGCGTCAAGTTCATTTTTCAAACTTTCTGGTGTTACACCTTCTCGCCATTGGTCTTTAGGCTTAAACTGAATAAAGGTTTCTATCATGGTGAGTGGCGCAGGATCTGTTGCCGTTTCTGCGCGACCAACTTTACCAAATACCGTTTTAACTTCGGGCACTGTTTTAATCAATTTGTCAGTTTGTTGCAGAAGTTGGCGAGCTTGACCTATTGAAATTCCGGGATAAGTTGTAGGCATATACATTAAATCGCCTTCATCAAGCGGAGGTATAAACTCGCTACCTATTTTATCAATTGGATAGATACCAATACCCAATACAATTAATGCCGCTAATAATGTCACTTTAGGAAAATGCAAAACGGTTTTAAGCGCAGGCATATAAATAAAGGTTAAAAACCTATTTACTGGATTTTTATGTTCAGGGAGCACCTTGCCACGAATAAAGTAACCCATTAATACTGGTACAAGTGTAATAGCCAATGCCGCTGAGGCCGCCATTGCATAAGTTTTGGTAAAAGCTAATGGGGAAAACATTCGCCCTTCTTGCGCTTCTAGGGTAAATACCGGTACAAAACTTACGGTAATAATAAGTAAACTGAAGAATAAAGCTGGGCCAACTTCACTGGCCGAATCAGCCACTACTTGCCAACGATTTTCTTTTGTTAATGGGGTCTTTTCCATGTGCTTATGCATGTTTTCTATCATAACAATAGCACCATCTATCATCGCACCAATCGCAATGGCAATACCTCCTAAGGACATTATATTGGCATTTAGACCTTGCATATGCATGATGATAAATGCCGTTAAAATACCAACCGGTAAACTTATAATAGCGACAAGAGATGAGCGCACATGAAATAAGAAGATAATACACACTAAGGCGACTACGCCAAATTCTTCTAGTAACTTAAATGCTAAGTTATCAACTGCTCGTTCGATAAGTGCAGAACGATCATAAACCGGCACAATTTCAACACCAGCTGGTAAGCCTTTTTTAAGCTTTTCAAGCTTTGCTTTAACGCCATTAATAACTTGTTGTGCATTCTCGCCAAAGCGCATGACAACAATACCACCAACTGTTTCGCCTTCGCCATTAAGCTCAGCTATACCTCTGCGCATTTGTGGACCTGTACCAATATCTGCTACATTTTTTAGTAGTAAAGGTGTGCCATTTTTATTCACACCAAGTGGAATATTTTCGAGATCGTCAACGCCTTTAATATAACCTGTAGCCCTAACCATATATTCGGCTTCAGCCATTTCAACCACTGAGGCGCCAATTTCTTGGTTACCCTGTTTTATTGCGGTTTGGATCAGCGAAAGCGGAATGCCATAAGCACGTAACTTTTCTGGATCAACTTTTACTTGATATTGTTTAACCATACCGCCTAGTGCAGTAACCTCAGAAACACCTGGAACGGTTTGTAATTCAAACTTTAAAAACCAGTCTTGAATGCTGCGAAGTTGGCTTAAATCATGTTGCCCTGTTGGATCAGTGAGCGCATATAAATAAACCCAGCCTACGCCTGTTGCATCCGGTCCTAGCTGTGGTCGGGCCTCACTAGGTAAATTGGGAGCTACTTGGCTTAAATACTCAAGTACTCTTGAACGCGCCCAATATAGATCAGTGTCCTCATCGAATATAACGTAAACATAAGAGTCGCCAAAAAACGAATAACCGCGAACAGTCACTGCCCCAGGCACTGACAACATAGCAGTCGTCATCGGGTAAGTAACTTGGTCTTCCACTACTTGTGGCGCTTGCCCCGGATAACTGGTTTTAATAATAACCTGCACATCAGATAAATCAGGCAGTGCATCAATCGGGGTTTTGCTCACCGAATATAAGCCGACACCCACTAGCAGTATTGTGGCTAATAAGACAAAAAATCGATTGCCTATTGACCATCGAATAATAGAAGTAATCATATTTTATTTACTCCTAAATTAGTGGTTTGAATGATCAACAGGCGATGCTTCAAGCGCAGCTTCACCATTTGATTTTTCATTTTCAGACAAGGGAGTAATATCAGTGATAATGAAATTTCCATCACGTATTTCAAAGGTAAACTCCACCTCCATGCCTTGACTAAAATTAGCTAAACTCACCGCTTTATCAGTAATAAAATCAACCGTAGCTGCCGGTCTATTCCACTTTTCTATAGCAGAGCGGCTGATATTTATCATGCCATGGTCAATCATAAGTGAATTAATGGTGCCCGTGACCGTCGCAGAGCTTACTTCGTCAACCGAAGACATATTCATTTCCATCGAACTGCTGTCATCAGGAATATGAATATTAGTGATGATGTAATCGCCTTCAGCTGTTTTACTCACTTCAACATGCAAACTCAAACCAACTTCAAGTAATGAAAAATCAATAGAGTCAATGGCAATAAAATCCATCACCATTTCAGGCCAACCCCACTCGGCTATAGCTTCATGCGATAGAGTTAACATTTTGTGCCCTGGCATTAGACTTTGAATATCGGCTTGAACCCAAACGGATACCGGTGGTAGTTCGTTATCAGATGCATCACTATGCATACGTTTAAAATCAGAAGATTTACTTGATTCTGAATCCAATAAAAATTGTGCTGAACTTACCACTTTATCGCCCTCGTTAAGGCCAGAAAGTATTTCAACACTTTCATTGTCAAAACGGCCGACAGTAACCTCAATCGACTTAAAGCTTCCTTCGCCTAACGCTAAAACAACGCGATCTTGTTTGCCTGTTCTGATTAACGCTTCTTGTGGAATAAGCAGTGCTTGTTCTTGATTACGATTATGGATGGTAATTTGAGCAAACATATTAGGTTTAAAAGCTAAATTTTCATTACTAAAGCGTAATCTAAGTTTTACCGTTCTAGTTTTAACGTCGAGGGTTGGGTAGATTAAATCGACTTGCCCCTGCCATGATTGACCTGGTAAATAATCTAACGTCATGGTGACCGCTGCACCCTCTTTCACTTGGTTTACTTGACGCTCAAAAACTTCTGCTTCTACCCAAACTTCAGATAAATCGCCAATAGACATAATGGTTAAACCCGGTTTAACATAAAAACCTTCTCGAATATTTAACGCTTCAACAACGCCGTTTTGAGGAGAGTAAAATGTAATGGTTTGCTTTACCTGTTTAGTTTTTATCAGCTCTGATATGGTCGACTTAGGGATTTGTAAAGCAAGCAAACGGTTTTTGGCCGCTTCTATTAACTGACGATTACTGCGCTTTAGCGCTAAGACTAATTCTTCTTGTGCATTTACAAGCTCAGGAGAGTAAATATCATAAAGCGCTTGTTGCTTAGTCACTGTTTCACCAACTGCTTTGACATACAGTTTTTCTATCCAACCTTCTACCCTAGGGTGAATCTGAACAAGCTTTTCTTGATCGTACGCTACATAACCTACGGTATTTATTTCTGTATGTAGTGACTTAATATTCGCAGTTGTTGTTCTTACGCCTAGGTTATTTATAACATCAGGAGAAATACGAATAGTACCAACGCCCTCGTCTGGGCCTTTACCGCCATCGTCGTATACTGGCACTAAATCCATACCCATAGGCGACTTACCCGCTTTATCTCTTCTGTAATTGGCATCCATTGGAGCAACCCAATAAAGGGGTTTTTCTATATCTGACTGATCCGTTGAAGTTTGCCCATTGCTGTCTTCAAACAGGTAAGAGAAAGCGCCCCAGGTGATTAAACCACCGATAAACATACCGATAATAATTGGCTTGACGTTGTTTTTTGCCATTTTGTTACTCATTAATTAACTCCGAAACAACAGAAGTTCGGCTGCTATTGTTTGTAATAGTGTTGTTGTGCGTAATTGCTGTATTGAGATTACCGATAAATAGATAGTTAAGTTCTAAACGTATTTTCTGTTCTTCAACATTGAGTGTTAGATCATCTATTTCAGTGTTAAGCACCGCTATACGTGAACGAACAACTTCAGAAAAGTCGCCATCGTCATTGGTATAAGCTGATAAAGAAGCTTGGGCTTGGTCGTTAATTTGCGGTAATAACTTATTTTCATACAAATTTTGACGATCTTTTAAACGTAAAAGTCTACCTTTTGCACTGGCATAAGCCGCCATTAGTTGGCGTAGTAATAAAATCTTTTCAGTTTTAATTGCTTCTGAAGCATATATGGCAGATTCACGCTCTTTATCTTGTTTATTTTCAGTAAAAAGTGGTAAATCGAAAGTAACACCAACCGAAAACAAATCAGCTCGACTACTGCCCATCGGATCATCCGCTCGATAACCATAACTCGCGTTTACCCCCCATTGAGCTTTATATTTTTGCTCGGCTAATTTAATACCTGCTTTAGTCGCATTAATATTTTTCTCTACAGCGATAACCGCCGGGTGATTTGTAAAATATGGCACCAATGCCATAGGTTTTAACCAGTTTTCTTTAAAAACCAAATCAGTATTAATTAAATCTATTGCTGGTAATTTTGGACTGATTACTATGTTATGTAATGAAAAATCAGACGCTAATAGGCCTGAGTCACTTGCCGTACTTTCGCTAGAAAACTCGCTTAACCACTGTGAAAGCATGCCTTCATAACGATTTCTTTGTTGCGCTAATAAATTTAATCTATCGTCTAAACGGGTGAGTTCAAGTTGTGCGCGAACAATATCTTGTTGACGCGTTTTACCCAATGCAGATGAATAACTCACTTGTGCAACTTCGGCCAATTGTTCGAATAGCGATCTGTTCTTTTCAATTAATGAAATACTTTGCTGAACGCGATAAACGTCTAACCATAAGCTACCCACAGTAACCGCTACTTGTGATTCGCGATCTTTTCGTTGAAAAGGAAAGGCTTCACTTTGCGTTTTTAATTGCTGGCTTTGGATCGCTAAGGTATCGCCGCGAGGAAACATTTGAGCAATACCCAATTTCGCTTGTGTCATCCCTTCTTGAGAAAAGTCAAAACCGTTAACAGGTAGATTGGCTAAACTTATTGATACAACCGGATCAGATAATGTATTGACTGCTTGGCTCATTGATTCAAGCGCGCGTTGCTTGTGAATATTTCCCGTCAGCCAAGGATCATTTTTTTGTGCCTTTTTAATGGCATTTTCAAATGATAATGCGTAGCCAGCTTTTACATTGCTGGCTTGTACTACATTTACATAAAGAACAGTTAACGCTATAAAACCTACACTACATTTAACGCTAAATTTGTACTTATTGTTTTGCATCTTCATTAAAACTGGTCCTCATAAGATTGAACATTAGCGTAAATTTCATAACTACCATCGACTTTCAATAATAAAACTCGATATGGCTGAAACCTATCGTCAACTTCCATGCCCGGGCTTCCTACTGGCATTGCAGGCACAGATAAACCAATAACATCTTGGCTGTGGGTTTGTTTGATAAATTGTTGAATATACTTTGCAGGCACATGCCCTTCAAAAACATAACCATCAGTTGAAATGGCGGTATGACAAGAACGGTATCTTGGTGCTATAGATTTTTCTTCTTTAATACCCGGAAAGTCATCAAAGCTATGAACCTTAGACTCAAAGCCATGATTATCAACATGGTTTATCCAAGCTTTACAACAACCACAAGAAGGACTTTTATATACGTCTAATGCAATCGTGTGTGGTTTAACTTTATTTGGTGGCTCAACAACGTTTGATGTGGTATTTGTTGGCGCTTGGTTCTCTTTAGAACAACTGGCTAAAACAATAACAACGAAACAGTAGACGAAACTTCTTAACTTAATCTTAAACTTACTTTTAAACATAACTCACCCAATAGGCACATTAATAATTTTTTGTTGATCAGGTTATTTTAAAAGTACGTAGAAACGAAATTTCTAGCGATTGAACTCAAAAAAGCCTAATACAGCGAATAACACGATAAATGCACCAAATTTTGGATACATTTATGCTGTACTTAACTTAATATTGGCGGACGGTAGAGTGATGAAGGTTGTTGGCTGATAGCCACACGAGAATAGTTTAGTATTTTGGTTGGATTAACAATCATGAGGTTATGATTGAAATTATTCATGAAGGTTGCAACATTAGAACAACCTCCCATATAACATTTACAAATAGTGCTACAGCAATCTTCAAAATTGTTTTCTGCTGACTCATCCATGCCGAACGAGTTGTCTGAAGAGTTACCAGACATATTATGATTACTATGGTCCATCATAGGCATATCTTGCGACATATTTTGTGAATGTGAACTCATACTTAACATGCTCAACATTTGATAAGACATCATAGTAGACGCCATAGCTTGACCAACAAAGGTCAAACAAGCTAGCAGTACTATTAATGTTTTAGAGCAGTTTAAAGTCACAAGCAATCAACAAAATATTATAATTGATCGCAATAGTCGCACAGCTTAAGTTTATATTCAACGAAATAAACACACTTACTAGGCTATTAAGCTTGAACGAACTTAGAAGTCTGTTTAATTCACTACCACCCATACTTGTAAAGAGTTTATCATAACTACCCGAGAGAATTTAGAAATGGTAAAAACTTAGATATCGTTTTTACCTACGTACTAACGCAGATAAAATCGTACAATATGCTGTTTATATCATTAACAAAATCGCTGTAAACTCCCTTTAACTTTAGTATTATTAACATCAAGTTAGCTATACTCAGGCTTTAAATTTAGCCTATACCTGTTTTGTATTATTCGGAATTGATAAATGTTTGAGATTATAATTTTGGCATTGGCATTAAGTATGGATGCATTTGCTGTTTCTATTGGTTTAGGCGCTAAAAACAAAAATAAAACAGCCTCACTTGCCATGGCATGTGGGTTATATTTTGGTTTTTTTCAAGGCTTAATGCCCTTAATTGGTTATATGGGCGGTAGAGGTGTTTTTGGTTGGATAGAAGCTTATGCTCCCTGGGTTGCATTTTTTCTATTGGTATTAATTGGCGCTAAAATGATTTATGAGTCATTTTCAGATGGCATAGAAGAAGATATAGCAAAAGTCACCCACAGGATTATGTTGGTGCTTGCCATAGCGACCAGTATAGATGCAATGGCAGCAGGCTTCTCGCTAACTATACTTGACGTAAACCCATTTATTGCCTGCGCTATTATTGGCATGACTACCTTTTTCTTTAGTGTGTTTGGCGTTTATATTGGCGATAAAAGTGGTACTTGGCTTGAAAGCAAAGCTGAGCTTCTCGGAGGAGTTGTGTTAATACTGATAGCGATAAAAATATTATTTATGTAAGCATTTATCACCATTGTTAAAGCCTAAAGTCACTAAAATTAGCTTTATCTAGTTTTGCGATAAATACTGAATATCTATTAATTTTTAACGTTAAATTCAGCAAATCTTAAGTTTAGTCTGGTATCTTATGGGTACTAATGTTTATTTATTGTGAGTGACTTTGAAAGTTTTAATTATAGAAGACTCAACATCTTTAAGAAGAAGCTTAAAAATTGGCTTATCTAATTTAGGTTATACCGTAGATGATACTGGCGACGGGTCTGAAGGCTTAAGTATGGCGCTCTCTGGTGATTATTCTCTACTAATTCTTGATTTAATGCTGCCCTCTGTTGATGGCACTGCAATACTCAAAGCAATTAGAAAAGCCAATAAAGATCTTCGTGTGCTTATTTTATCGGCACGCGACTTAACTGAAGATAAAATTGAAGGGCTACTTAATGGCGCTGACGATTACCTTACTAAGCCCTTTTCTTTTGATGAGTTACATGTTCGACTACTTTGCTTAATGCGCAGAGGCTCGTTAAACGTTAACGACAATACGATTAATATTGGAAGTTTTTCATTAGACTTACATTTAAAACAACTCTTCTGTAATGGCATTGATACGAATTTAACCCCCAATGAATATAAGTTAGTAGAATGCCTTTTTACTAATCAAGGTAAAGTTATATCACCGGAAAAATTGAGTGAATATTTAGCCGGACAATATGACGCTATTGCTAAAAATTCAATTGAGGCTCATTTATCAACCGCCAGAAAAAAGGTTAAGTTACTCGGCTACGACCTACCCATTAAAACCAAGCGAGGCTTTGGTTATTTTTGTTGAGACCCATGAATGATTTCTATTAAGAAAAAACTAAGCCGTTATATCTCAATATCAATATCGATATTATTAGTGTCTATATTGTTAGTTACTGATCTTGCTGTTGATAGTTGGATTAGTGCTGAATTTGACCGTGCAATGACCAACAAAGCAAATTTACTCACAACATTAATCAGTGAAGACAGCGATGAAGTTCATGGCATAGAGTTTGACTTTGCTGATGAATTTATGCCTGAATTCTCAGGTAATAACGATCCAGAATACTTTCAATTATGGCTTGATAACAAGGTATTTGAACGCTCTCAAACGCTTGAGCTATTTGATGTTAATGAACTCCCTAAAGCTGAAGTTAAACTCCACCAATCATCCATTAGTAACATCACTTTGCCTGATGGTCGCTCAGGTAAAATGTATTTTACAAAGTTTAAGCCGCAAATTGACTCTGATGAACGAGAAAATAATGCGATTTCAACATTGCAAATAGCCAATAATCAAAAAACAATGGAATTGGCTTACGCTATAAGTAATGAAGGCTTAAATCAAATACTTTGGTTTGTAGATATTATTTTTATATTCTCTTCATTGCTTGCTGTTATAGCGGTAAGGTTAATTGTTTTTAATGTGGTAGAGCGCGGTTTAAAGCCAATTGAGCAACTCAATACCGAGCTACAGCAAATCAGCTTAAACTCTGAAATCAGTGCGATCAACACCGAAAATTTACCTGAAGAGTTGATCGTGATTGCTAACGGTATTAATCATTTTATTCGTGAAAATAAAACTCTCTATTCTCGTGAAAAACGTATTACCTCAGATATTGCCCATGAGTTAAAAACGCCAATTGCAGAATTATTAAACTTAAGTGAAGTCGCGATTAAATTCCCCCACGAAAAACAGTTAGTTGATAATTTTAAAGTTGACGTACTTAACATTACTGAACGGCTTCGAAATATCGTCAACAGTATATTGTTGCTGCAAAAAAGTACCAATAGTACCGCCTTAGAAAAACAACAAGTGGAGCTAGCACCGTTAATTAATGCGGTTATAACAATGGAGAACAAAGCTAAGCGGGAAATAAATGTTATTTTTGATAACTCATGTGAACATATTCACACCAATGAGTTCGCATTAACAACTGTATTGTGTAACCTTCTCAATAACGCGCTTTACTATAGTCCTGTAAAAACACCCGTGACTATCACAGTGTTACCTTGTGAAGAAGGAAAGCGAGTTGTAATCAAATTAACTAACTTGAGTCAGCATGATTATACTGAGCAAGATTTAGCCTTGTTTTTTGATCCTTTATGGCAAAAAGACGCTTCACGCACTTCAGCTGACCGATATGGTTTGGGGTTAGCTATTGTAAAATCTTATTGTGAAAATATATCGGCAGATTTGAATGTAGCCATTTCAGCAGAAAAAGAAATAACCTTTACCATTACAATATAAGCTGTCTCGTTAATTGAAATTATTAGCCGTTAGTTATTAACGGTTTTTTATCAGCATTGCTTATCATCGTTGTTTATCATCAAATAATTATCGACATTTAGTTATCAAAGAAACCTTTTAACTTAGAATTTTTAACAAGTAATTTTACTGAATGTTAAGTTTATTCTAAGCTAATTATCAGTTTCCCCTAAGCGCTTCTTAAGTTTAACAATTTAAAATATAAACACTTACCCATAGGTGTTTATATGACAAATTTTATCCCTGAGTTCTCATACTCAAACGTTATACAGTTAAAAACAGCGTTTGCAAACTTGCTTACAGACAAACCTGAGGCGCTTAGCTCCGCTTACAAGTTAATATGTCGTCGAGTTTTCAATATAAACTCATCAGCTTTAGTCAAAAAACTCGACTTAAAGGCTGTTTAAGTGATGGAAATATTACGTAAAATTGAAAATATCACTATAACAACCAATCAGTTATTGTTTTTTACTTGTTGCTATATTGCTTTAGTTTTAAACCTACCTTTTTTAACCAAAGCGACAGAAGCAATCACGGCACTAGATAATTATAATGTGATATTTTTAATGTCACTGCCCATTTTTATATTATCTTTAACCATGCTAATTCAAGGGCTATTTGCTTTTCGCAGGCTGACCAAACCCCTGCTTATTATTACGGTAATTATTTCATCACTTATATTCTACGGCACGATTACTTACGGCATCGTATTTGATTACGGTATGGTGCAAAATACCATTGAAACAGACTCCGCCGAAGCACTGTCTTACGTTAACTTGCAGGCTATTTTGTTTTTCTTATTTTTTGGTATTTTACCCGCTCTTTTAATCTATAAAGTAAAACTAACCTATAAACCTTTTTTTAGAGAGCTGTTAAGTCGCTTAAAAGTCATTAGCTTCAGCTTGGGTGTGGCATTATTAATCGCGAGTGTTTTTTATTCTAATTATGCTTCTGTGGGCAGAAACAATAAGGATTTACTAGGTTACATTACACCTTATAAAATGGTTGATGCCTCTTATAAATTCATCAGGAATCACTATTTTTATCCTCCGCTTAAGTTTCAAGTGTTAGATACCGCTCCGTCAATTGTTCGCGATAACTCGCGTAAGCATGTCACTGTGATGGTATTAGGCGAAACAGCTCGTTCACAAAGTTTTTCACTTAATGGTTATGTAAAACCAACAAATGCCTATACAGAAAAACAAGGAGTTATATCGTTTTCTAATGTTAGTTCGTGCGGCACAGCAACTGCGGTATCAGTCCCTTGTATGTTCTCAAGATTAGATAAAAACCATTACAGCAAACGCACAGCTACCGCTCAACAAAATGCTATAGATTTAATAAATTTAGCGGGTGCTGACGTATTATGGATCAGCAATAATAATGGCAGTTGCAAAGGCGTATGTACCCGTGTAAAAACCATTCAGGTCGATACCGATAAATCTAACCCGTTATGTGATGGCGAATATTGTTTTGATGAAGCGTTGTTAGCTCCATTAAAGCAAAAACTTAATTCGCTAACAAATGACAATACGCTCATTGTTCTGCATATGATAGGCTCTCATGGACCCACATATTTTAAGCGTTACCCTAGCGAGAAAAGTGTTTTTACACCCGACTGTCAACGCAGCGACATTCAAAATTGTAGTCCTGAGCAATTACTAAATACTTACGATAATACTATTGCTTACACCGACTTTGTTATATCAAAAGTTATTAATGAATTAAGTGTTTTAGACAAAAAAAATAATATTGAATCATCATTACTTTATATATCAGATCATGGCGAGTCATTAGGTGAAAGCGGTGTATATTTACATGGCCTGCCCTATGCGTTTGCACCTGAAGAGCAAACACATGTACCGATGATTTTTTGGGCCGACACTATGCAAGCTGATTTTAATACTGCCTGCTTGCGTGATTTATCAAAATCTCGTATCAGTCATGACAATGTTTTTGATACTTTATTAAGTATTATGTCTGTTAAATCCAAAGCATATAATATTGAAAACGACCCGTTCATTGATTGTAAATCAGAGCATGCAATAGTACGTACCAACTCAACATCCGCATTTAATATAGAGAGAATAAACTAGTGTTCGACAATACCAATAAGCCTAAAGGCATAAACAGAGTAATATTAGCGTCGTTAAACTCATTTAGAGCGATAAAATGGTTGTATCTAAATGAATCCGCATTCAGGCAAGAGTTGTTACTGCTAATTATTGCCATTCCGATATCCTTTTTATTCGATATAAGTGCCAAAGAACAAGTCTTTTTGGTACTGGCAATAGTCTTTATTATGTTTACGGAAATAGTGAATACCGCAATTGAAGCAGTTGTCGACCGGGTCGGTCTAGAAATACACCCACTTTCAGGGTTGGCAAAAGACTTAGGCTCTGCCGCGGTATTTTTAAGCTTGATTATTGCGAGCAGTATTTGGCTTGTTATCTTGCTTTAAAACTTATGTCTAATGACGAGTTAAATGGCGAGTTAATTTGCTAGCAAAAATGGTTTATAAAATCATAAAAATTAGCCTATTTTCAGTTTAAATTAAGCCTTTCTTAAGTTTCGTTTAATAAAGTAGTACCGTGTTCTAATAGCGGTATTACTTTAAATGTTTAAAACAACGCTCAATTTACTTCGACCTTTTATTTTATTTGCCATGATACTTGTGCTGATTTTGTTTATTTCTCGCATGGGCTTAGCTATATGGAAAATTGACCGATTCGATAACTTTACTAGCATGCTAACCCTAGTTTTACACGGGTTTCGAATTGACTTAAGTGTTTTAGGTTATTTACTTCTTATACCGGCCATTTTGCACCCATGGTTAATGATGACTAAATATCATAAAACATGGCTCAAGATATTAAAGGGTATATTTTTCTTTATATTTATCTGTGTACTCTTCTTTGAACTCGCTACACCTGCTTTTATCAATGAATACGGCTTTAGACCTAATCGATTATTTATCGAATACTTACCGTACCCAAACGAGGTATTCAACATGTTAATCAATGGTCATTTACTTACTTTAATCACAGTTCTATTACTGTTATCTATTATTGGAAAATATCTTTGGTCATTTTTAAGTAATGTTATAAGCAATAAAACATCGCAATCTAACGCTACGTTAATGTCGTCGAGTTTTTCGTTTGTGTTTTTAGTTTTAGTATTAGCTCTTTGTGCTCGTGGCACCGTTGGCCATCGCCCAATTAACCCATCATTAGTATACTTTTCTACAGATCCACTAATTAATTCATTAACATTAAATTCTATTTATAGCGTTGCCCACGCATTCAAACAGCTGGGTGATGAAAAAAATGCTTCAAAGCTATACGGTAATATGACAACCGAAAAAGTAATTAAGCTTGTACAGCAAGAAACAGGGTTACTTCCACAAGATTTTAGTAGCAAATCACTCCCCTCGTTAACTTCACGTTTACCTGCCTATCAAGGTAAACCTAAGAACCTGGTTATTATTTTAGAAGAAAGTTTAGGTGCACAATTTGTTTCATCTTTAGGTGGATTATCATTAACACCAGAAATCGACAAACTTAATAGTGAAGGCTGGGCTTTTAAGAACTTATATGCCACGGGTACCCGTTCAGTCAGAGGTATTGAAGCTGTAATTACAGGATTTACGCCAACACCAGCTAGAGCAGTGGTGAAGTTAGACAAATCACAAACCGGCTTCTTTACTATTGCCAGTTTACTTGCCAAGCAAAATTATTCTACCCAGTTTATTTACGGTGGTGAGAGTCACTTCGACAACATGAAAAGCTTTTTCTTAGGTAATGGTTTTAGTGATATTGTTGATTTTAAAGATATTCAAAACCCACAGTTTGTCGGTTCATGGGGCGTTTGTGATGACGACCTATTTAATCAGGCAGATATCGAACTCACCAAACTTCACAACAGCAACCAGCCTTTTTTTAGCTTTATTTTTTCATCAAGTAATCATGACCCTTTTGAAATTCCTGACGGTATCGTTACGCCCATTCACTATACTTCTGAACAATTGAGCCAGTTTAATGAAAAAGAATTATCGCGCCATAAGGCAATACAATACGCTGATTATGCGTTAGGAAAATTTATCGCCAAAGCGAAGCAGCAGCCCTATTGGCAGGACACTATATTTTTAGTGGTTGCCGATCACGATGCCAGAGCATTGGGCAATGATCTTGTGCCGATTAAGAACTTTCATATTCCTGGCGTTATTCTTAATTCACCAAAGCAGCCTTTTTTAGATACAAGAATTGTTAGTCAAATTGATCTTGCACCTACATTATTATCGCTAATGGGGGTTACTAATTACTCGCCAATGCTAGGGCATGACCTTAATAAAACTGATATTTCTGAGCGAGCTATGATGCAGTACGCTGATAACTTTGCCTACATGAATAAAAGTGGGGTCAGTATTTTACAGCCACAAAAACAGCCACTTAGTTTTAATTATGACTTAAAAGAGCAGCGACTTATGCCTGTAGAACATAACAAAGCATTATCAGAAGTTGCTTTAGCGCATGCTTTATGGGGAAGTTTAGCTTATGAAAATCAATGGTATGCGATGCCAAATGAATTGATTAACGCTGACCCAACAAATAAAGTGGTATCAAACTAGTGTCGCGTCTATTAAAGCGAATAACATTAACTTAAGTTCATCAAACTAATGTTAAACATTTTATTACGGGGTAGCTCCTACTGCAAACTCACCCCGTTATCCTTTGCGAATTAACTAATCGGTACAATCAGTGGAGTCTATATGAACAACAGTGGTTTTGTTGTTCTCTATAGGCCACTCGATCTCTTGACCAATAGATAAGCCAATTAAGGCACTGCCAACAGGGGTCAAAATAGATAAAGTACCACTTTCCTTAGTATCTTTAGGATAAACGAGTTTTAAGGAAAATGTTTTCTGTGTCGAAAGCATGGTAAATTTTACGGTTGAATTCATCCTTACTACATTATTGGGCAATTTAACTTTTGCTACAATTTTTGCCCGATCCAATTCAGCTATCAGTAAGTCATGAGACGGCATAAAAGTTTCTTTTTCTAACATAGCCTGTAAGGCATCATAATCTTCATTGCTAATAATTATTTTTGGTTTAATCATTGTATACCCCTCTTTTATTAAAAATTTTGCCAAGAAACATAATTTGTATGTATAAATTAAAAATATAAACAGTCGCTAATTTTCAATAATAAACTCCTTTTAAACATACCTACTGAGTGATGCATTTAAGCGCAATAAACTTTAAGCCAGTAACTAATGGTTTGTTATTGCAATGCACACTCGAAAACATTACTTTTTTATCACCTGTGAGATTGCTTTAATTAATTTAACTGCCACAAATTCTTCATAAGAATCTACTGGTTCAAAACTACGTTCATAAAGTAACTCAATGGTTTCTAATCGAGCAGAAACCAACTCATAAACTGCTTTTTTATCATTCGTAGCATTCTCTATTAACTCTGATGATTCAAAGAGATAATCCCAAAAAATATTTTTCATATACCTGTTCTCAATCTTGAATAAGTAGTGTTAAAGTTGATTACATAAATTCAAGCTAAGTATGGCTAGTACAATGAGTACGTTGAAATGATGTAAGTTAGTGCTTGGGCTGGGTGACTAAGTAAAAAGCGCTTAGCCACCGAAATCAGGTAAGATGCATATAGGTAGCATCCATGAAATAACAAGTTCATTAACTGGGGCAACAAACTGTATAAATGATAATGTAAGCATTTTATAATCTTAGCTTAAATTTATTAAAGTAGTATTAAAGTTGGTGTAACTTAGGTTATAAATTACATGGTGCTCAACCAGTTAAATTTCAAGTGTAGGTATTTATTCAAGTATACATTCTAGGTTAAATTATAGTATGTTTTTCACCATACTTTTGCACCATACTATAACAATGTAATATGAGCTAAAAAGGTTAATGAAAGAGCGAACCTATAAGTTTAAAATTTATAATTATAGCTCTGAATAAAACTATAAAATAACAAGGTTATTAGTTTAACTAGACAAAAATAAATCATGTTTACAGTTTTACGTTTTTTAGCTTAAGCAGTATTTACGTTATTTATTGACTAAAAATACCGCTCGGGTAAGCTAATAGTGTTTATCTTAATTTACAATGAATTAGCCGTTTATAACTTGACATGATTCTCATGCATTATTATTGCTCAATAAAGGATAACTATGCTAAGCGTATTGGGTACAAAAATAAAAAAGAAATCTAACCGCTACCGTCTAAAACTTACGGTATCGTTGCTCGCATTACTTGGCGCAATCGCCATTGGCTTTACGCTGTTAATCATTCAGATTCAGTCTGGTACTTCTGTTTATTTAGCCGCTTTAAGTAACTGGTCTCACGGGGTCAGTGAATCTGTTAGACAAGCTAAAAAGTATGTAAATTCTGGTGATCCTCGTGAACTACAACTCACACGCGAAAAATATCAAATTCCACTTGGGCACCTGCGTGGCCGTCTTATTTTAGAGCGTGATAAATTAGATTATCAATCAGCATACCGCAGCTTTTTACAAGGTGGAAATCACCCCGACGATATTGCAAAAATGATTTGGTTATTTCGTTTATTTCAAAATGCACCTTATTTTAACGATGCTATTACAGCGTGGAGAAGTTCTGATCCATGGGTAATAAGATTAGGCGATACCATTGAAAAGCTACCTATAGCATTGCAAACCTCCCCTTCAGAAGTCGAAGCTGTACAAATAGAGCTCGATGAAATAACCAATCGCTTAGCACAACCACAAAGTCAATTTCAGGTAAAAATGAGTTTAGCCAGTCGCGTTATTACTTCTTTATTATCGATTGCCAGCGTTATATTTTTTCTACTATTAGGTGGTATAGCAACACTATTGCTTAAAAAATTAACCGCCACAATTCGTGTTTCTGAATATAAATTTAGAAGTACTTTCGAAAATGCTGCCGTGGGTATCGCTCAATTAGATGCAAACGGGCGGATTATTGAAGCTAATAATGCCTTATGTAGTATTTTAAAATACAACTACACCGTTCTGTCGCAGCTAAGGTATAACCAGCTGATACATCCAGATGATAGTAATATATTTAATGAAGAGCGCTCTTTGTTAGATAAAGGAGAAAGTGAACGAGTAACTTTTAAACAACGGTTACATACTATTGATAAAAGCGTTGTATGGGTGCAAACCACTATGTCGCGATTCGAATGGGGCAACCCGTCTGAAGTGCGTTACATTTGTATTATTGAAGATGTGTCAGAACAACATCGACTCAGTAATGAATTAAGTTATCAAGCACGTCACGATAATTTAACTGGCCTGATCAACCGCAGAGCTTTTGATGGCTACTTAAGCGAGTCGTTACATAAAGCTCGAAGTGAAAATTTTGTCCATTGCCTATGTTTTATCGATTTAGATCAATTTAAAGTCATTAATGACACACTGGGTCATTTCGCAGGCGACCAGCTATTATTGCAAGTTACACAACTGTTCAGTCGTCAATTAAGAAAAAGTGACTTATTGGCTCGCTTAGGTGGCGATGAATTTGGCTTAATCCTCGATTGTTGTGATCCTGAACAAGCAATTAAAATGGCAGAAAATCTTCGTGATAGTCTCAGCCAACTACCTTTTAGTTGGGATGGGCGTGCCTTTAATATTGGCTGTAGTATTGGCATTACCCCTATTATGGCCACTAGCGGTGATGAAGCCTCAATATTGCAAGCAGCAGACTCAGCTTGTCACATGGCCAAAGAGCAAGGTCGAAACCGCGTTATAATGACCTACCAAGATGATGTAGAACTTGCTGCAAGACGCATTCAAATGGAATGGATTGAACGTATTCGCCGAGCTATTGATACAGATAAGTTATATCTAGATGCACAAAAAATAGTGCCTTTATCTGCCAATAAAAATACGCACATCGAAGTACTCGTTCGTATGCTAGGAGATAATAATGAAGTTATCCCTCCGAATGCATTCTTACCTGCCGCTGAACGCTTTAATCTCGTACATTTAATAGATCGCTGGGTAATTCACAAAGTTTGTGAACATCTACAACGTCATCCTTTGAAATTGAATAATATAGACGTATGCCATATTAATATTTCTGGTAAAAGTTTTGATCACGAAGATTTTACTCATTATACAATTAACACCATTAAGCAATATAACATTCCTGCAAGTTGCCTTTGTTTTGAAATAACCGAAACGGCAGCAGTTAGCAACTTAACTGTTGTGTGCGAATTTATGGAAAAACTCAAAGCTATGGGCAGCAGTTTTGCATTAGACGATTTTGGTGCAGGACTGTCTTCTTTTGCTTATTTAAAGCAATTCCCTGTGAAATATCTCAAAATTGACGGCGCGTTTGTCAGAAATATGGCCAACGATGATACCGACAAAGCGATGGTTAACGCTATTAGCAATATAGGGAAAACCTTAGGGAAAGTTATCGTTGCAGAGTTTGTTGAAGACAAGCAGGCCTTAGCTTATCTAGAAGAAATGGGCGTTGAGTTTGCACAAGGGTATTATTTACATAAGCCAGAGCGGTTTGATGGCCTAGTGAGTATTATTAAATAATACTCACTACATCTCCAGACGTGCTATTGCTTCTGAATTATTAATGGTTACTTTAACGCTATTAATTAACTAAATATTTCACTGGCACTATAAGCGACTAAAAAACCTACCGCTGCAATCGGGCCAGTTATATCATGCATATCTTCAAAAGCTTCTGGGATCATAGTTTGTATGATCATCACTAAGATAGCTCCTGCCGCTAATGCGGTAGCAAAACCAATATATTCATTACCGAGTTGCCCTAAAAGGGTTAAGCCTAAATAAGCCGATAATGCTAGGACTAAGGTAATAGCAATCCAAAGTGTAAAAACAAAAGTAGCGCTTTTTCCTGCTTTTTTCATACCCGCCGAACTTGATAGCCCCTCAGGTATATTAGACATAAATACCGCAAAAACTGTGACTAAAGCAACACTGCCTCCTTCAAGCATACTGACTCCAATTGCTGCTGACTCTGGAATACCATCAAGTAGTGCGCCTAAAGCAATAGCCATACCGGCAGATGTAGCAATCTTGCTTTTATCCGTTGTTATTTTTGCATGTTTGGGTATACCTTGTGAGCGTTTTCGATGAAGCCCACCACCATGAGATACAAAGTAATTCGCTATTGAGTAAACTAAAACACCAGAAGCAAAGCCACTAACGGCATATAACAACCCTCCTTGTTCTGTTGCCTTAGCCATTAGCTCAAATGATAGTGCTGATATTAGAACACCCGCACCAAATGCCATAATACTGGAAATAACTTTATGAGGTAAATTAATAAAGTAACCCACTAAGGCGCCAAGTATAAGTGCAAGCCCTGAAACGCCACCCCAAATTGCAGCCTCTAATGCTGGATTAATCATGGTTAAATCTACTTAGTATTTTGTTAATTTAAAGCCCTATTGCTAGGGCTAAGCCTAAAGCGATACGTTTAAATTCCTATTAAAACGTAAAAGTACCAATATTGAAGTTAATGTTTAGTTACTTAATGTTTAGTTGTTTAATGTTTTGCCAACAGCCGAATATCGTTACCCGTAGGCGACTCATGAACTCTAAGTGAAAATGCCGGTAAAACTGCAATAATATGATCGAAAATATCTGATTGAATATCCTCGTAAGCATTCCAACTGGTTGTATTAGTAAAGGCATAAATTTCAATAGGTAAACCAAAATTTGTTGGCTCTAACTGGCGAACGATTAACGTCATCCCTTGATGAATTTTAGGGTGATTTTTTAAATAAGATACCAAATACTTTCTGAACGTACCTACATTAGTCATGCGGCGACCATTTTGAATCACAGTCATATCGGCTTTTTTATCAATATTCTCTTTTTCAATTTCTGTAATTGTACTGGCAATATAGTCACTTAAAAGTTGCGCCTTTTTCAACTCACCTAATTGTTCTTTGCTTAAAAAACAAACGCTACTCATTTCAACATGAATACTACGTTTTATTCTTCTGCCACCGGCTTCAGACATACCACGCCAGTTTTTAAAAGAGTCAGAAATAAGTGCATAAGTTGGAATTGTAGTAATAGTTTTATCCCAATTTCTCACTTTTACAGTGGTTAAAGCAATATCAACTACATCACCGTCTGCGCCATACTTTGGCATTTCAAGCCAATCGCCAACAGCAAGCATGTTATTTGCAGAAAGCTGTATACCCGCCACTAAACCTAAAATAGGGTCTTTAAAAACCAATAACAATACCGCTGACAAAGCACCCAAACCACTCAATAAAATAAGTGGTGATTTATCCATCAGTAACGACACAGCTAAAATAGTAGTTAAAATACTAGCAACAAGCTTAACGGTTTGTAGCAAACCTCTTAATGGAAAGTGCCCCCGAGTTTCCCGTCTGTCAGAAATCGATTGAAGAATATCTAAAAAGGTAAATAACGATAATAATGCAAAGAGAATAATCCATTGATCGGTTACTACCTCAACAACGTGAAGAAACCATACTCCTTCGGCTATCCAGAGCTTCGCTTGTATAACAACTAAAGCCCCTTGAAGCGCAAATGAAAGTCGTCTGGCAAGCCGTTGAATTAACTTTATCGTTAGGTTTTGACCTTCTAAGGTGTCATTATTTTTACAAGTATCTTTTAAAAAGTGTTTAGCTGCGCCTCTAATAATAAAATGCAACGCAATTGCAAAGGTAGCTATCCATACAATGACTAACATGTCATACCAAAAAAAGACATTACCTGGGAGGTTTTGCCCAAACCAACCTAATAAAAACTCTCTTATTTGCGCTCTTGTTTCAGTCATTATTTAGTTACCTTATACTTAATTCGAAGGTTTTTTGTGATAAACATACTTATCAAAAAATCATGTTTTAGAGCTATTTACATTACCATTTTAACTTTTAAACTCAATTTAAACGCATGTAGCACAATAACTTAACTCGCACCTTAAAGGTAGCTACAACAATTAAATCGAACAGGAATGTATATTAACAATTTAATGCAGCCATTATCACCTAACGCAAGAGGCATCGCTAGGTGATAACGCTTTATTTCATTCAAACTTGCAATAGAAGTAGAAGGGAAAGTAAAAACAAATGCCAATGACTGGCTCAAAAACTAAATGGCTTAGAGATAAGACTTAGGCATAGGTATTTGAGCGACACCTGACGCTACTGCAGCTTCCGCTACCGCCTTTGCCACATTATGGCAAAGCCTTGGGTCCATAGGGCGAGGAATAATATAGTTTTTACCGAAGCTTAATGACTTTTCTCCACTGGCTTTTAATACGCTTTCTGGCACTTCAGCTTTTGCTAAAGTACGAATAGCGTGTACCGCCGCTATTTTCATTTCATTATTAATTTTTCTTGCTCGTACGTCTAATGCACCACGAAAAATAAACGGGAAGCACAATACGTTATTCACTTGATTAGGATAATCAGAACGCCCTGTCGCCATAATTAAATCATCTCTAACTGAATGTGCAATTTCTGGTTTAATTTCAGGATCAGGATTAGAACAAGCAAAAACAATAGGGTTTTCCGCCATTGTTAACAACTGCTCCTTCGACAATAAATTAGGCCCTGATACACCAACAAAAACATCCGCTTCGGCTATTGCATCATCAAGTGTGCGTTTATCTGTATTGTTGGCAAATAGCATTTTATATTCGTTTAGATCACTTCGACGAGTATGCACAACGCCCTTGGTATCAAGCATATAAATTTTTTCGCGCTTTGCTCCACATTGAATTAAAAGTTCCATGCAGGCAATTGCCGCAGCACCAGCACCTAAACAAACAATAACAGCGTGCTCAATGTCTTTACCTTGAATTTCCAATGCATTAATCATAGCAGCACAAGTAACGATAGCGGTACCATGTTGATCATCATGAAAAATAGGGATTTTACAGCGCTCTTGTAGCGCTTTTTCGATAATAAAACAGTCTGGTGCTTTTATATCTTCTAAGTTAATACCACCAAAAGTATCTGCAATACTAGCAACAGTATTAATAAACTCTTCAGGGGTTTTATGATTCACTTCAATATCAAACGAATCAATATTAGCAAAGCGCTTAAATAGCAACGCTTTACCTTCCATAACAGGCTTAGACGCCATTGGGCCTAAATTACCTAAACCTAAAACAGCACTACCATTTGATATAACCGCAACGGTATTTCCTTTGCCTGTGTATTTGTAAACATCGTCTGGATTTTCAGCTATTGCTCTACAAGGCTCTGCTACACCTGGGCTGTATGCCAATGATAAATCGTCACTGGTTTCTGCAGCAGTTGTTATTTGCACCGCTATTTTTCCCGGTGTTGGTTGAGCGTGGTAATCCAGTGCTAGTTGTTTAAAATCTGTCATAGTGGACCTTTAATTTAATGGGTATATGTCATGAGCTAATGCTCATAAACTTTTATTTGTATTGCATTAACAAGACTATTTATCGACATTTTGTGAATTTAGTCTGCCCTGTAGAGTTTGATGAAAATTTACGTGGCAGCGGTTTATTGATGCAAATGCTAACCAAATAGAAAATCTTAATGGGGCTAAACTTTTGCTAAAGATTAAATAAAATCACAAATCCTGTCAGGTATGTCAACTTTTATTTTTCCACTTAATTTAATTTTATTTTTATATGAATTTTTATGAAATCGATAAACTTGACACCTGTGACAGGCTTTGTTATCAAAGTATTAATCAATCATTACTTCCATTCAATAAAGGCATTCAACATGAATTTTAAATCATTTCACCCACCTCGCAGAATATTAATGGGCCCTGGCCCTTCCGACATCAGTCCTGAAGTTTTAGCGTCACTTTCAAGACCTGCCATTGGTCATTTAGATCCTTTATTTGTAGGTATGATGGACGAATTAAAAGCACTACTTCAGTATGCTTTTCAAACTAAAAATGAATTCACTATCGCCCTTTCAGCGCCTGGCTCTGCTGGCATGGAGGCTTGTTTTGTCAATTTAGTAGAAGCAGGCGAAAAAGTAATTGTATGTCGAAACGGCGTATTTGGTGATCGTATGTTCCAAAACGTTACTCGTATCGGCGCAGAGGCCATAGTAGTTGACTCTCCTTGGGGTCGAGCGGTTGAAGTAGACAAAGTTGAAGCCGCTTTAAAAGCTAATCCTGATGCTAAATTTTTAGCCTTTGTACACGCTGAAACCTCAACTGGCGCATTATCAGACGCTAAAGCCTTGTGTGCCCTTGCCCAGCAACATAATTGTTTATCTATAGTAGACGCGGTTACATCACTTGGTGGCGTTGAACTTAAAGTAGACGACTGGGGTATAGATGCGATCTATTCTGGCTCTCAAAAATGCTTATCGTGTGTGCCGGGTTTATCACCCATTTCATTTAGTGAAAAAGCGGTTAATGTTATTAAAAACCGTAAAACACAAATACAAAGTTGGTTTTTAGATCAATCACTTGTAATGAGTTACTGGTCTGGTGAGGGTAAACGAAGCTACCACCACACCGCCCCTG
This sequence comes from Colwellia sp. Arc7-D, assembly GCF_003061515.1. Taxonomy (NCBI): domain Bacteria; kingdom Pseudomonadati; phylum Pseudomonadota; class Gammaproteobacteria; order Alteromonadales; family Colwelliaceae; genus Colwellia; species Colwellia sp. Arc7-D. The sequence goes on along the minus strand of NZ_CP028924.1, from coordinate 1,953,040 downwards.
TTAACTCCTTATACGGGTTACATGAGTCGTTAATTCAACTGCAAAATGAAGGCATAGAAAACCGCTGGGCACGCCACCAAGAGCAGCACGAAGCACTTGCTAAAGGTTTAGATAAACTAGGCATTAAGTTCATTGTGCCAGTAGAAGAGCGTCTACCGCAGCTTAATGCTATTTATATTCCTGAAGGCATAGACGACGCCAAAGTTAGAAGTTATTTGTTGAACAAATACAACTTAGAAATAGGTGGCGGTTTAGGTGATTTTGCCGGAAAAGCATGGCGAATTGGCTTGATGGGTTATGCTGCAAGAAGCGAAAATGTAGCTTTATGTTTAACCACATTAGAAGACGCTTTAGCCCAACAAAACTAAACAAGGCTCATTAATATTTTTCATTATATGAAATCTAAAAAATCGTTTTGGTTCAACATGCAACTCAATTATCGATTACATTTGAAAAAAACAATGCGTAATTAGCTTTATTGGGTTACTAAAAAAGCCAGTATCAACAAGATATTGTTATCTTGTCTATACTGGCTTTTTGTATTCTCATCATTAAACTCTCAAAAAATACTTCGCTATATTTCTACTTTAATTATCAACACACTCTACACCTATGTTAATCGTTATTTATAAGTAATAACTAATTGTATTACATGCGCTATAAGCTATTTAATTACCAGTAACAAAAGTACAGAGTGACTTAAGCATATTTAAGCAAAATTAAGTAAACTTAAGACATCGTTGTATAAGGCTAAAACAGCTTTGAAGATTTTTAGATGGCTTAATGTCACTGATTGAATATCAATATATTCACTATTTTTTACTCTCCCTCAGATATATTTTGTACCAACAAATCAAACGTTTTTACATCACAGTTATTGAGGGCGTCACAGCCTTTTATAATAAACCTTAAGCTTGAAAGGTCTTCATCCTGAAAGGGTTTACCACCTAAAGAGTCACCTTCAGCAAAGCAAGATAAAGTGTTGTCATCAACTTCACATTGCACTTCACCTGTAGCGTTAGGACAAAGTGAAAAAGAAGTGCTGCCACATCTAAGCCTTACTATTTTGTTTGTGTCAGAGTGCGCCTCACCGTTAGTCGATAAATATAAATCTATTCTGTAAGAAGCTGAAGAAGGTGATACCCATTGAACGTCAAAACGTGTACCGGTTGTAACTGTTACCTGCTCTCCTTCATAAAAATCTTTTGAATCAAACCTAATATTATGTAAGATAAAGCCCTCTTCATCGACTGGCAATTCATTTATGTTGGTTGACTTTCCGCCAGAGCCACCGCCACAAGCACTTGATAAAAAGATAATAATGGCTATTAAAATATGTTTCATAAATGTCCTTATCATTAAAAATTCCTTTTCGTATTAACAAGTCTGCAATTCGTAATTTGAATCGTTAGTAATGACCAAGCATAAGAAATAAGCTTTAATTGGTGGTCATTTTTAGTCTCAGCAATTGAGTTTACATGATCAAAATACAACTAGGCTCATAAGCTAACTAATGTCTCATTAAGAGACAAATAATAATGGGTTAAAATATGTAACAAAGGAGAAAGCAGTCAATTGTTATTTCTCTTTTAAGAGACTCGTTTGCTAACTCTACAACCCACCTTGTATCATATCTTTTATTTTATGAGCTTTAACGAAATGATCTAATTTATGAGTCTGAATCCACCATGTTGCAGCCTCCATAAGTAACTCAGGATTGTCATTTTTGTTTGCAAAAAAAGCATAAAAAGACAAACCAACATTATCACCTTTACTGGAAATCTTTTTATCACAAATCGCAATAATTTTAGTTCTTAACTCTTCTCTCATTATTTACTCGTCATCATTTACTCGTCATTACCAATAGTCTCAAAACGCTAAGGGTATATAACGCCATGTTAATAGGAAAAATATTGTTGAATAACATAAGCGACGAACGAGAAATTACCAATATTTTTGTACTTATTCGGTTTCTTGTTCAGTTGAACTTACCAACCCAACATCTAAAGCATTTTGCTCATTGTTAAAAATAGCCATAGCTGTATTCATTTTCTTAAAGCCAAGCTTGTAATAAAAGCCTTCTTTACCTGGGTTGGCATATAAAAGAATTTTTTTGTGATCAACAGAAAATTCAACTAATTTTAAAATGATCTGACGACCTAAACCCAGTCCCTGATAATTAGGATGAATTGCTACATCACATATATATGAACAGTCAATTCCATCAGCTAAAGCTCTACCGACACCAATTAGTTTGCAATCATCAAAGATAAAACACTTAAACTTACTATTAGAGAATACTATCTTAAGATTCTCTGCAGGTTTGTCGCCTAAAGGGGCAATTCGATAAAGTTCTGATAATTGACTCCAGTCAATATTAGTTTGATCATAAACCCATGAAAAATTTTCCATACATGCCTTATCAATACATTGCCAGTTTAACACCCAAGAAATAGCTGGCTAACATGTTCGCACGAACAGCAGCCAACTGTTATTTGCCATGCTTTAACAACTTATTTTATTTGCCAAATTCATTCACTAAATTAAAATCTACATTTGGCAGTTTTTCAAAGCCAGGTTTAGCAAACAAATAACCTTGCATTAACTCAACACCAAAATCTCGTAAGCAGATAAACTCTTCCTTAGTCTCAATACCTTCAACGAGTGGAGTAATATTTAAATCACGAAAAATATTTAAACAGTTTTTTACGATTGATTGACGAGCATGATCTGAATCAATATTGCGGATAAGCGCCATATCAAGCTTTACAATATCGGTTTGAAAGTCAGCTAACAACCCTAAGCCAGAATAACCAGATCCAAAATCATCAATTGCAGTTTTAAACCCCAATTTAATATAATATTCGACTATGCTTTTAACAAAATTACTATCTTCTATTTTTTCAACTTCTGTAAACTCAAACATTATTCTTTCAGCTGGAAAATTATATTTCTTGGCCGCATCTAATGTCGTACGAATACAACGCTCAGGCTTGTATATAGCATTTGGAAGAAAGTTAATACTAAGCATAGTTTCAAGTTTTAATTTGGATGCTAAAGCTATCGCCTTAATTCGACAAAGTTGGTCAAATAAATAACGATTATCATCGTTAACTTTAGATATTATTGAAAATGCTGACTCATTATTTAATCCACGCACCAAGGCTTCATAACCATAAATTTTATTAGTCTTACAATTAATAATGGGTTGAAAAGCCATTGTAAAATCGAAGTCAAGGCTACTTTTATCAGAACAATTATCACATGAAAGTCTGTCATAAATTATAGGTTCTTCTTTCATTTATATATCCTTAACAAATTAAACGCTAAATTAAGCGAAGATTTAACGCTCTGTTGACCGTAAACTAGTTTTTGTTCTTATTAATTAGCTTGTTAGTTTTCTTTTTTAATACCTAACTTACCAATTTCTATTTTTGATCTTTCTTCAAGGTAATCATCTAGCTCCAATTTAAGATTGATCGAGTGAACTTCCCACTCGTCATCAGCTTTATAAAACTCTAAGCTAATTAGAGCAGGTTGACGTTGATACTTTAAGACATACCAACGAGTAGAATAAGTTCCTTCAATCTCTTGTTGGTGAATCAACTGAAGCGAATAGAACTTTCCAAGCACATTTAAATAACCATGAAATTGACTATCGGTTTGAATCAAATCAGCTTTGCTAATGTAGTCACTAACAGAGCTATGCTCTAAAGCTTTATTTGCTACATGTTCAATTTCATTTTTTGAAAACAGATCCAAAATCGGTTTAGCTAATTTATCAATCTGTTGTGATTCATTCGCATAAGTAAAAAATGGTGCCAGTAATAAGATGGTAATTAATAGATGCTTCAATTTTTTCTCCTGAAAGTTAATGCTTTGCAAAGCAGTAATAAAATAGTTGGCTAAAATGTTGAAAAGTGAAATCAGCCAACTGTATTTTGTAATGCTTGATTGACTTATTATGTGCTAAAACTGATAACCAACTTGGAAGAAACCGCCGTAGTTACTTTCGAACTCCGCATTAGTAGCATGAATCGAAATACCAAAAGTTGTACCTGAATGGTCAATGCCATTCATGAAATATGTATAACTTACACCAACGCCATATATATTATTTTCGTGACGATAATACTCAACTCCATTTGAAGTAGATGTATTGCTATAGCTTGATTCTTTACCAACTGAGCCAACATAAACACCGAAACCATGTTTATTAGAATTAGAGTCGAATAAATCAGTTTTAATCCAGCCAACACCAACACCACATTCTGAACCGGTCATTGAACTATATGCTGTACAACCAGCTGATATATATTTTAAATCTGTTTTTGAAACGAATGAAAAATTTGTGCCTATGCCACTATACATAGCTCCGATACCAAATCCAACAGAATGATTTTTAGTTTCACTATCTACCGCAGCGAAACAACTAAGAGATAATAGAGGTAAGAGTAAAATGATTTTTTTCAAGGTATATCCTTATTTTATAATAATAATTACATATGCCAAAAGTAGCATTTGTAAATAGCGCCTATTTAAGGGACTGGTTATATGTTCACCAAAGAGGTAAAAAATCAGCCCAATAAGAGGAAGTTTATTTTTTGGCTAAAGTCTTGAGAAACGAAAACAGCCAACGGTTTTTTCCTATTAATTTGCTGGTGAGAAAGGTTTCACTCTATTATATTTGAAAATAAATTTGAGCATTTGTACCTAGCCCATACATCACCATACAATGGACTTTTAGGATCACTATATTCAGTTGGCATATTACGCTGAAAACCAAATTTATTTAATTGGTTATCTTCATCTTTCGTTACATAGACAAGGATTAGTGCATTTTCAAGATATGCATGTACTGTATTTGCCAGAACATCTTTATTTTCAGTCAATGGCATTGCCAATAAATGATTCATAATTTCATTTACTGGGAACAAGTGCTCTTTAATTGCTTTAGATTGATCAATTACGAGTTTAGAAATATATTTCTTTTGTAATCCTTCTTTTTCAAGAGGTTCACTAAACTTTCGAATCAAGTGGTTTATAACAATTTTACAATCATTAATAGTCCCTAAATTTTCAATTTTGAAAGTGATTAATGAGGATATTATTTGATGCGAAATACCTTTCGTTGATAATGGCAAGAAAACCTCCTTATCTGCTGCCTAACGCCAACTTAAGCGGACAAAAACAGCTGATTATAATGTGAAGCGAAGCGTAACCTAACCAGCTGTTTATTTTTGTTATATTTAAAGTTCTTGCAAGGCATTTTCTCCAATAGCCATTAAAACAGGCATACTACCTTCGGAGCTGCTCATTATAAAAGCACGCTTAACTTTAGTATTTACAAAATCATTTGCGACAAATGCCTGTTTAACCCTTTTTACTGACAACCCCATTTCCGATGAATCATCATTAGAAAGCCAATCCCATTGTACAAACACGCCACCATCTTTTAGTAGAGACTTTAATAAACTCAAAGTTGCTTCATAATCTGGTAGAAAACCACAAACAGATGATGCCACTATTACATCAAATTTGTTTTTAAACTCTGGAAGGCTTTGAACTAACTCTTTTGATAGATAGTCAGAAATAGACGATACATTATTTAGCGCCTTTTTATCCAAATGCTTTATCATTTCTGAAGATGGATCTATCGCAACAATACTTTTAGCTGTTGGGCTCATAAGTTGAGTTAATGCACCTGTACCACAGCCGAAATCAAGAACAGTTAAACCATTAATATTTATGTTTTGTAATAGTGCTGAAAATGCATTTTTTGCATACTCTTCAACGGTAGGATCTACATCCCAGTTTTCAGCATACTCGTCCCATTTGTTACTCAAAATTCTCTCCAAAAACTCACAGTTTATCTAAATGTCTAACGCCCGTTTAAGGGGAAAATACAGTTGGCTAAAATAAGTGAACGTTGTGAACAAAAAGCCAACTGTTATTTGTCCTGCTTTAACGTCTTGTTATTAAGCGATGGTACAAGTCTATTCTTTAGTTTCACTAATACAACAACGATACAGGTAACGACAACAAACTGTCCAAACAGCAGCATAAATAACTTTGGCCAAAAATTAATCTCTTCAGTAAATATTGGATGCCAAAAATAAATCAGAGACAAATTACCTGGAAACAAAAAGATTTGATAGCCAGGTAATGGACCACTAAAAAATCCCCAAAGATTCCAACTTAAGGATAATGCAATAAGTCCAATCAATGTTGCTATTACACCAGAATATATTGCTACTGTATGGGGTTTATATAAATTCATTTAGCTTCATACCGCCCCGCTAAGGATAAATTTATAGTTTGCTATAATGTTGAACGGAGTGAAAACAGAAAACTGTAAATTCTACCTCTTGAGCGCCTTGTTATGTGTTCTATTCACCAAGCCAATTTAGCTTGGCATTTTTGTCAATTTCATTAAATTCAGACTCAGTTATCTTTTCACTAGCTAAATCACCTTCAGCAGCCCGAATAATTTTTATATATTGAAACTCTGTTGCCGCAAGAATATATCCTAATTTTCTTTCCGTAATTTTACCGCTATGAAATTGGCTCATGGCTAATTTTTTATTCCACGACTGACCTTTTGGTGGATCAGGTAGTGAAAAATCAATCGAGAGCAATCTTTCATCTGATATTGTGTAACCTTTAGCAATTGAGTCCTTAGCGCATTCATATAATAAATAATCAATAGAGTCTTGCAGGCCGTATAAATGCCAATCAAAACCAGCATTACAACCACCAACAATTTTCCCTTTTTTATCACTAATATCGATTACTCTTTCAGCGCAGCCTGAAAGAAAGAAAAATAAGACTATAGTTTTAAATAAATTTTGATACATCGACTAACTCTTCTAAACACTTAACGTTTACTTAAGCGGAAAATATAGTTGGCTAAAATGTTGAACAGAGTGAAAACAGCCAACTGTATTTCCTCGTCTGAAGTCTTGTTAGGCTTGAATATACGAATAAAGCCTCAATAACGGTTTTGTATTACAATAAATTTAAGTTTTAATCATTGCCTGTAAACATCTACCGCTTTGATCTTCCATTATTCCCCCTTGAGGGATCCAACCTTTCTTTATGAGATCGTTAACCTCTTTGATTAACCCTTTATATGTAGATGTTTTGACGAGTGTATATTCCATTAATAATCTCTTTTTACATAATTATTCAACAAAAAAACCTAACGCTTAGCAACTTGTTATACCTTAATTTTTAGCCTTACCAGCTTCTAAGATTGGCATACCAGCCTCTGTTGGAATATAAATACGCTCGCCACTTCCTTCTTGTAGGCCTTTGATCCAAATATAACGTAGATATGCTTCATTATTTTTTAAAGATTCACCAATTATTCTATTGGCTTCTGCTGCTGCTTTGGCAAGTTCTATATCAGCTTTACCCTCAGCCTTAGCACGAACTAATTTAGCTTCGCCTTCTGCTTGAGCTAAAGTAACTCTAGCTTTTGCTTGCATTAAAGCAGCTTCTTCTTGCGCTTTAGCTTCCACAATGAGTATTTGTTTACTCCATTCAGCCTCTTTTAAAGAAGCCTTACCATTCATTTCCATGCTGTAAACTTTATATTTTGGCCAAGCCCACAGTGATAAGCTTACGACCAAAACGAAAGAAATAACTAAAAAAACTATACCGCCAAATGCGATTGCATTCCGATTCGGGTGCATGGACTCTCCTTAATGTATAACGCCCGCTTAAGCAGACAAAAATTGTTGGTTATAATGTGAAAAAAGCGGAACCTACCAACTATTTTTGTTCCGTTTAAAGTGATTATTATACGCATGAACCTTTTGAAAAACTTAAATTCATAATATTCTCCAAACGACCGCTATCCCCATTTCGTATATCTATTGAAACAAAATTCCCATCATTTATATATTTTATAAGTTGAGCATCGCTACAAACTTTCTCTCTGATGTATTTACGAGAATTAGACTTTATTTTAGCTTTGTCATTTAAGCCAATATTTTCGCCAAGACCACTTAACTCTAGTGCTAAACCCACAGTATTTTTATCAACGCTAAAATATGTCATTTTTATACGTTCATCTGAATCGGTAAAGTATCTCTCGAATGATGCTCTGACTTCTTCATTAGACTGCTTTCCTACAAATACACCATAAAATCGAAAGCCAAGAAATATAACTAGTGAAATTTGTAAGGTTATTTTTATATATTTTTTAACACCCATGCTAGATAAACTCTTGTGCGTATAAAACTTTGCTAAGCAGTAAATAATGATTGGTTAAAATAAACGACGAAGGAGCAAAAACCAACTGTTATTTGTCCTTGTTTAACAGCTTATAGCACTTTGTTTATATGACTATAAAAGAATTTCTTCCCTTTTTGGTACAACTCTTTATCGTTAGGGTACTTTGCGTGTAAGCCTTGTTTAAGCTGATTTAATTCAGTAATTAACGCTACGTTATTATTCATGATCTTAACGAAATGTAAGTGCTTCTCCACATTCACATCACCTGATTGAAAAACATGCAAGTGAACCTTTCTTTGTTTTTTTGAAAAATATTCTCGCCCAATAATGCCATTTTGACCTCTGTAAATAAAACCAAGGTCAACAATATTTTGTTTGAAAGTTGAAACCTTTGAAATGTCCTTAACAACCCCTAACAGATCGATGCAATCTTTAGCATACAACCCTGCTATAGCAGTTGAGCCAATATGAAAAATTTCAATATCACCTTCGTAGGTTGAAATTATTGAATCTCTCACATTTTCGAACTCGGACTTCCAGTTTTCATTGTGCGGAAATATATACATAACTCGTGAGCGCTCTAACGCCTACTTAAGAGGAAATTTATAGTTGGCTAAAATGTTTGGGGAACGAAAAACAGCCAACTGTAATTTTCCGTTTAATATTCTTTTTATGTGCCTGATTTATCAAGGCTATATTGTTCTATACTACCAGCGATAAAACAAATACCAACATAAACCCAAACCGTACTAGCAATAACTTGCCAAAGATCTAAGCCTATAGGGTTAGTAAATGTAGGTATAGCAATTAAACCACGCAATGTGCAAAGAAAAGCAATAGTAATTAAAGCTGGTTTAACTAAAGGTATTTTGCGAATTAAACCAACGGCTGAAAAAGCAAAAACGGTACATGAGAACATTAATCCTGCGACTACGACTGTACCAAATGGAGCAAGTAAAGTTCCTTGCTGTGCGGAATCAATAATTTGTTGAGGTGCTCGCGCGAAAGTAAACCAACTAGGACCTCCCCAGATACATAGTAGATGCCATATAGCAGAAGCAGTGGCAATAAAACCTGCACTAATTAATAACTTTGATTTAAAACTAAACTTCAATGCGAACTCCATTTTGCACTGGCAAATAACGCCCAAATAATGGGCTAAAAAAAGTGGGCTAAAATGGAGCGAATCGAACATCTCGCTGTTTTTAGTCCTTGTTTAATTTCTTGTTATATGCCGACTACATCGTAATTGGCCCGAATACTTTGATACTTAAAGCAAATACGATAACAAAACAAAGTTGCCCAATTATTGGTACAACTATGGGAATTAATATAGTTTGCCAAACAGTTAACTTTAGAAATTTTTGTATAACAGCTAAAAAGATAATAATAGTTAATAGCAATGCTGCTAAATCGTCAAGAGCAACTAGCTCACATAAAGTAGAACTAACTAATTGAATGCCTAGTAATAACAAACTTAAATAAGCAGCTCTCTTTCTTCGTTGCTCGCTAACTTTTAGCTTATTGAGAATAAAATTGAAGCTAAAAAAATATCCAATTAAGTTTGAAAATAAATATAGAAATGTAAACACAAAATCCCTTTAGGCATAACGCCCCTGTTAAGCGGCAAAAAATTATTGGCTATAATGTGAACGAAGTGAAACAGCCAACTGTTTTTTGTCCGTTTGAACGTCTTGTTATATTTTTTTATACACGTAAAACCGAAATATCATAGCTTGAGAGAAGGCAGTTAAAGCAAACAACAATGAATCTTGATTATTTAATGAATACAAAGTTAAGCCTACAAATATACTAACTGCAAAATAGAATTTATACGAAGCATCAGTGAATTTACATATTAACCAGTGAGTTGGAAAACCAATAAGTAACCAGCCAACGATAGAAATTAGTAAGTAGACTCCAAAAAATAGTAAAAATGAAATTATTAAACCAGACAAATCATTAGCTGTGGTTGGTATTGATCCCGAAAGCAGTGTGACAAAAATGATCCCTAGAGCTACCCAAGATAAACTTTTGATAATTGCTCTATCCCAATGCCCTAAATCCACCAAACCTCCATAAAAATATAACGCCCTAATAATGGGCAAAAAATAGTTGGCTAAAATGTTGAGGAACGAAAACAGCCAACTGTTTTTTGTCCTTATTAATTAGCTTGTTATGTGTATTTACACAAAACCTAATTTACCCAAAATATAGAGTAGACTAAACCCTACCATACAACCTATTAAACCAAAGATAATCATTTTTCTTACATACAGCTTACTAGGCTCATACCACTTTTTAAGAAATAGCTCTGGTATATGCATAATTGTAATTCTACTGGAGTAGCCTGATTCTTTTAACGTTTGTATATTCACAGCAAAAGGAGCCATCAAAGTACCAACGAAAAGGCTAACAAATGAGAAGGATAATAGGATGAACAATAAAATTAGCATTTAATTCATAACTCTAGATACACATAACGCCTTACTAAGCGGTGAAAAATTGTTGGCTAAAATTGCGAGGAACGAGCGCTAGCCAACTGTTTAGCGTCCGTTTGAGTAACTTGTTAGTGCTCATTGCCACTCAGCCCATTCTGACCAACGCCCTTCAACAGTACCTGTGTTTCGAAGTTTATCTAAAACTTCTTCAGATAAGTACTCGGCATCGCATAAGTATGGTTTAGATATACCACCAGTATCTAAACTACCAAGAGTGTAATATTCAGCCATAGGACGTATTGATGCGTCTTGATGCGCTAAACGAATAAATAAATCACCAATGAGTGTTCCTAAAATAGTATCAAAAGGGTCTGTTTCTTCTTGTTGCCAAGTACAATTATACCCAACTGAAACACCTTCTTTAACCTCAGGTCCTGATAACATTCCTTCAGTTAATTCTTCTTTGGAAATATTTGGGCCCACAAGTATAGATTTAAATATTCTAAACACAGCTGTATCAGCTATACATATAACATCTAACATTTCTCTTGGATGATTCACGCCCTCAAACTGAAGATCTTGGAATTTTTCCATAATATCAAAAGCGTAATATTCTTTTTCTGTACTCCATTCATGAGAATGAGCCAGAACCCCTGTGATAATAGGTTGATTTAACTCTTTGTATGGGGAACCAGTCCGTTCAGGAACTAAATTTTTGATAGCGAAAGCTGTATTTATAATTTTTTTGAGATGTCTTCTTCTTAATGTCAGTTTACATTCAAAAACTGCTAATACCGCACCTGCTAAATAGTATTTTTTATTGATAAGGTGTTTGGGATAAGCAGGATGAAGAACTAAAATATCAACTTGAGGACTTGCCTCTCCATCATGGCTTAAAATCCTGCCTTTAGTTACGATGTGATAATTAGAAGGGAGCCAATTTCTTAAAAGCGCAGCCCAATTTTCTTCACCTTCATCACCAGCCGTGCCTGGATCTTCTATACTTCTCGCAGAAATCCGCTTATATTCGGAAGATAGTTCGTGCTGCAATTGCTGCATAAATTGATTTAATTCTGAACGCATAAATGTGACAACTCCATTTGAGCACTAACGCCACGTTAAGCGGCAAAAAATTGTTGGCTAAAATTGTGAACGGAGTGAAACAGCCAACTGTTTTTTGTCCGATTGAACGCCTTGTTAGGTTTTTATTACTATTGTTCCATATAACTCTATTGCATATGAACTAACAAATAACCCTATTCCTATAATTAGTAACCATTTCGTTAATTGGAATACAACCTCTCCCTTTTTTACTCTAGTCCACTCACTTTTTAGAGTTTTATGACTTAGCAAATATAGTTTTTCAGTTACCTGAGTAAAATGACCTGTCTCAGCCATTTTGTCATGACTCATAATCATACTTTCAATTGCATCAAGAGCGGAGATTAACTCATGATCTTTTTTAGGGTTCAGCATGAGCTTCAATTTATATATAAGCCTATGAGCTTCATTAAAAAGTTCATGTGCACTTTCGATGAAGTTAACACCATTAACTTTTTTAGTTGCAGGATCTTTGTCTGCAAGCATGAATTTAGCAGCTATATTATTTAAACAACCCATTAACTCGGATACATCGGAACGAAAATCATTAATCCAAGATTGTCTAAACTCTGAAATCTTATGATCCTTTGCTATAATTAAACCTACAAAAGAAACTACTGCAGCGATAATTGTAACTACAATCTTTACATCTAAATCTTCCATTTATTACCTTTGTTGAATATGAGTTCTCAAACTAGATGTTGAAACCTAACGCCCTGTTAACAGGCAATAATATAGTTGGCTAAAATAAGTGAACGGAGTGAACAAAAAGCCAACTGTATTTTGTCCTTTTTTAACAGCTTGTTAAGTACCGTCTGCCACCGACATAACAACTTTACCATTTAGTAATACTGCTAACAAAACTGACGGTTCCCCTTTAAAAGGGTTGCCAATAACCTCAATTTGATAAAACCACTTATCACGGTATTTATAATGAGGGAAACGATTTAGTGAGATGTTGCCCAATGCGAATTCTTCTCTTTGAGTTTTTTGGGTATACAAAGTCGTAGCTAAGTTAATAGCTTCTTTGATTGAAATAGGCACTACTTCTTTAGATGGATCAAATTTTGGCGTAGCTTCTAAATCAGTTAACTCTAATGCTAATTTTTGGACATGGGTAACACCGTCTGCAGTAGTGTGAGAACGTGATTCAATTTCAACTTCTTCACTCGAAGCATTAAAGCTTAAAGTAAGTAATACAAATAGTGCAGATATGCTCAATATTTTCATAAGGTACTTAACGCCCACTTAAGCGGACAAAAATAGTTGGTTAAAATGTGAAGCGGAGCGGAACCTAACCAACTGTTTTTGTTCCGTTTGAAGTGCTTGTTAGCAGTACTTTAACACAGCCCATTGTTTTAACTATGCTTTTAACTTTAACCGGATTACAACTACAAAAGAACTTATGATATTTATTAGCGAAAACATTACGAACAAACCAATAAATGAGCTGAAACAATATTTGGACAATGCAATAAAAGTAAAAGGTTCATTTGTAAAAAAGCTAGGAGTTAAAAAGCTAAAAGAAATAAAGACCAAAGAAAGGGCTATAGCTATACCTGCTGAAATTTTTGCTATCGCTATTTCCCAAAGAATAAACTTCCCAAAAATAGTTTGATTGTTTACGTCCATGCTCATTACAACATCCGATCTAATGGTACTGCTAACACCCATTTAAGGGGCTGATAATTTTTTGCTAAAATGTGTAGCGAAGCGAAACCGAGCAAACTGTTAGCAGTCCCGCTTGAAATGCTTGTTATATATATTATCCACTTTACCAGTCAAATAAATCAAATATCACAGCCAAAAGAGTATTATTACGCGCATGTTTTATACCTTTTTTTACATCTGACTTTTCGACGTTACCAGTTTTTAAATGTTCAGGTAAACCCCTTTCTCTTTGTTCTACGCTAGTCTTAACATCAGATAAAACCATGTGGTTTGTGCTTGAGCATCCAGATATTAATAATAAAATGAAAAACAATGTAGATAATTTCATACACCCTCCTTGAAATATAACGCCCTGTTAAGGGGCAAAAAATTGTTTGCTAAAATGTTGAGGAATGATCTTACACCACTTTCGTAGACACATTTCAAAGTCCTAATTTCTCATATTTTTCAGGCGTTGTATAACCTAAACTTGAATGTAATCGTTCTTGATTGTAAAACGCGATGTATTTCTGAATAACAGCAGTCGCCTCTTCTTGATTGTTAAAACGTTTGCCATGAATAGCTTCTGCTTTAAACGTATGGAAGTACGATTCCATCGCCGCATTATCAATCGGCGTTGCTTTTCGGCTCATACTCCTTATAAAACCTGACTTTTCCACAAGAGTTTTGAAATCATTCGCCGCATATTCAATTCCTTGGTCTGAATGAAATATACAATTATTATCTGGTGTTTCTGTTGCTAAGGCTGCCTTTAAAGCCGCTTGTGTCATTAAAGAATTTCGTTGACGACTAAACGACCACCCAATCAATTTACGTGTAAATAAATCCATAACAACCGCATGAAAGAGCCAACCTTTTTGAGTGCTGATGTGGGTGAAGTCACCAACCCACTGTTGATTCTTTGCGCTTGGCTTAGCGACATAATGCAGATGATTGCTTGTTGTTGAGTAATGTTTTCCTCTATTTGGTAAGCGCAAATATAAGTTTTTAGTCGAGCTACACAGGTTAAGCTCTTTCATTAGTCTCGTGATGCGTCGACGACTACAGCTAAGGCCTTCTCGATTTATCTGTACATGCATTCTTGGTGCGCCGTAGGCTCGTTTAAAGCCTTGGTGCTGCTTAATCAGTTCAGCCTTAAGTTGGTTATCTTTGACTTTATGCGCGGATACTGGCCGATTATGCCAGGCATAGTAACCACCGCGAGACACCCCCAACAGCGAGCATAATCTTGAGACATTACTTAAGGCATGGTTCTTTTTGATAAAGGTAAAATTAACTAGGGGTCTTCCTTTAAGAACCGCTCGAACTTTTTTAGAATTTCAATATCCTCTTCGCTGCGAGCTAGTTTTTTTTCCAACTTTTTAATGTGCGCATTGGCCTTAGCAAGTTTAAGCTTTTCGGGACTGACGGGCTTCTTCTCTTTGGATGGTTTTTCCATTTGATGATTTTTCATAAGCGGATGAGTAAACAATGACTCTTTACGGTATTCCATACACCAACGATAGAGCATGATGGGGTGAATACCCAAGGAACTAGCCACGTCTTTAGCTAAAACACCTTGCTGAGACGAGAGTAAAATAGCATGAAGTTTAAACGCTAATGAATATTGGTTGTAATGTCGCTTTCTTGTATGTCCCATGATTAACCTCTTTGGTAACAATTAAATAAATAACTGTCTACCAAAGTGGTACAAGATCAGAACGAAACAGCAAACTGTTTTTTGTCCTGCTTGAACAGCTTGTTATATTTTCATTTCTCGGACCCAACATCATTAAAAAATGCTTCAGGATCTTTGACATACTTTGCGGCGCTAGATTTTAAAATATGCTTTTTCAACTCAAATATATTAGGTTTGATTACAACGTGCTGCCCTGGTATAAACAATACACAATTAAGTGAGATAGCCGAGTCTACTAGTGAGTTCATTAGGCTTACATAGTTTTTACTTAAATCTAATCTAAAATCTATTGAAGAAACATTAGCATCATCGCGCCACACACTTATATCATTAGTTTTGGTATCACCCCAAAGAGTTAAATCTTTTGACCAAGACTCAGATCTAGGCAATATAGCATCGAAAACTTTTTCGAAGTCATCCCTAGGTTGTTGGTCTATCCACGTGCAAGTTGGGTCAAAACCATCTTCATCATATAATTTTTCAGTTTTGAATCCATTTTCTTCTGCCCATTGGAGGGGAATGAAATCGATTGTCACTTGCCAAACAGCCACCGAAGTCTCCTGAAAATATAACGCCCAAATAATGGGCAAATATCAGTTGGTTAAAATAAGCGACGCAGGAGCAAAACCAACTGTTATTTGTCCTGATTAATTTGCTTGTTAGGTAACCTTTTCCCAACCCAGTGAAAGAATGGACCCAAGCCTAGATAGATAAAAAGCACACCACCTGAAAAGCAAAACAAAATGTTAAACCAAAACAATATTGGATCATCTACTCTTGAAACCTCAATTCCTCTCATTTGGAAAAAATCATCATCAGATTTAATAAACGAGAACCAAATACAAAAAGAACCAAATGCTAGTCCAATAAAATTTGAGAATTTGAACCAATACTTATCTACTTCGTATTCAAATTTTTCTTTAGGCCGATTTGCCAATGCCTCACCTCTCCATGGTTACCTAACGCCCCATTAAGAGGAAATTTGTAGTTGGCTAAAATGTTGAACGCAGTGAAAACAGCCAACTGTAAATTTTCCTGCTTTAATGTCTTGTTAGAAGCCATTTACCTGTAACCAAATACCAACATAAAAACACCAATAAATATTGGTAGAACAACGAAGTTTAAGAAGCTTGCATAATCCCTTTTTATGAGTGAATAAATACCAATACTAAAATGAATAATTACGATAGAGATACATAAGATGCCACTGATAATTAGTTTAAGAGTATATTCGATTTCAGGAAATAATAAATATGTAGCAATACAAGTTGGAAGAATAATTAATAATTCAGTCCAAAGAGCATTCCCGTCATTTATAAATTTTAAATACTTCTGAGCTAGATTCATTCACTGGCTTCTAACGCCCCAATAAGGGGCTGATGATAGTTTGCTAAAATGTGAAACGAAGTGGAACTGAGCAAACTGTTAGCAGTCCCGCTTAATTGGCTTGTTATGTGTTGGCTGACAACTTACTGTAAATCAATTGTTTTTTAGCCTCAGATTTACAACTATCAAATTGTTCAAATAAACCAAACCAAAAAAGCCGTTCATTCATTGTCATACCACCGATGTTTCCAATTGCACTTGTATTGAAAGATGACCACAACTTATAAAGGTGATTATGAGTTTCCTCACTCTCTATCCAAGAGTGACCAAAAAACCTTTCTATAGTCGTTTGAAGCTGAACCACACTTTCATTATTAAGCTTCCAACCTTTCAATACACCCAATAACTTAGCAACATCAGGGTCGCTATCGTACTTTTGGACTTCGTTGACAAATTCATCGTAATTCATAGAAACACATAACGCCCCAATAAGGGGCTAAAAATGGTTTGCTAAAATGTTGAGGTACGAAACAGCAAACTGTTTTTAGTCCCGCTTAATTGGCTTGTTATAACTCAATTAAGCTCAAGATTTACAAAGCTATTCCACTCATCAATTGCATCATCAGCAGCTTGTTGATGCTTTCTTACTGCATCATTTTGTTCGTCGACAAAATCTTGGATACACCTTTTATAACGTTGAACATCATTATTAAAACTATCAACTTGATATTGTTCAGTGAACTCATATGGTTTGTAAGGTTTTGAGCATGAAGGGCTTGGAGTAAACATATCAGCTAAAACAGGTGATGCACAAATAAGTATAAGAAGACTTATCAAGATTGATTTTTTAGTCGATTTCACGATTGACCTCTATTTTGAGTTATAACGCCCTGTTAAGGGGCAAATTGTAGTTGGCTAAAATGTGTGAGGTACGAACAACAGCCAACTGTAATTTGTCCGACTTGAAAACCCTTGTTATGTGTTTTTTTAGAGTAAGACTGTAATTCTAAGCTTATTGTAAATTTGTCTTAATTCAAAATCGCTAACTAAATTAACATCAATATATGCATGGCAATCTACATTGTATTTTATGATTAAATTCTCATCATTGTCATGTCGGTCTTGAGAAAAATACACATTAGTAATTGTACTAATCTTAATTTTTTCAAACTCCAATGAGCTGAGCGACTTAGGAAAACTAATATAGTCTTTAGTAAGTTCAATAAAGCGCTCAGTACCTTTTATCTTATTGTAAATTTTTATAAATGGCTTAACCGCCAAAAGAGGGCTAAGCAACAATAAAGTTAACAATACTGAAAAGAAATATAATATCGGTTTATCATTAATATTTTCAAGTGCTAGGATAAATTTAATAAACACAAAGTCGAAAGCGTAAAAGCTAAGCCCAGAAAATATTACGCAACCAATAGCATAAAATAAGAAATCCCCTGCTTTAGCAGTACACTTAATTCGTTTCATACACCTAAACACATAACGCCCAAATAACAGGCTAAAAATAGTGGGCTAAAATGGAGCGAAGCGAACAGCCCGCTGTTTTTAGTCCTTGTTGATTTGCTTGTTAGTTGCTGATGCTCCGAGCTTTTTTTAAGACACGACACCATCAACAACCACGAAAAAAGATAACACTACATTGAGCTACAATACATGAAAGTGAGAACGCTGAAAAATAGCGGTAAAACCTAGACACTTCCTGTGATTGATAACTACTAACTTAAATGCTGATAAAAACCTGTAACCACGCCTTTAAAAACACCTAAATTTACTAGCAAACTAACGCCTTACTAAGCGGCGCGAAATTGTTGGCTAAAATTGCGAGGAACGAGCGCTAGCCAACTGTTTAGCGTCCGTTTGAGTAACTTGTTAGCCATATTTAAAACTCCTTACTAAAATTGGGGAAGTTTAACTTTTGACTTAAGTTTTTAAATTGCAGTTCAGTATATGGACCTTCTGTTATTTCATCTGGATTAAGGTAAATATTGTCCTTTTTCTTATCTATGTAAAAATAAGAAACTGAGTCTGAACCAGTAATTAATTGCTTTGCTACAACATAGTTTTCATTAGCACCAACGGCGATAATTTTGCTATCTACTCTGCCATGAAAAGAGCCTTTATCATCGATTTTAATACCTAATTTAATATCTCCATCGATATAATAAACCGCATAAGCACCATCCTCCCACATATTTGAATCACTCCAAATAAGTAAAAGCACGATAATTATTACGATGATAGATGATGCTAATTTCATATATGGCTAACAGCTTATTAGACAGATAATATCCCACTTTCCACAAGTAAAACTTCCATCTAATGAATATTTATTCAAATCAATATACATAATTAATATTTATCATTCAATATGTTGTTATTAGTTACTGAATAAAGCGATGTAGAAAGGAAGATTTAATCTGCCTTTCTACAATAAAGCGGGATTTACGGTGTGACTGTATAAAAATACAGTGCTTTATTTTTAATTTAAAATTATCATTAAAATTAAAAACGATAGGCTAAAAGCACTAATAAATCATACTGACCTTTAAGCAATATTAAATAGCCGTTATGTTAAAAAGATAAATTTCGCTACGAACAGTGCGGTTAACGCCCAAACACCATTTGAAATATCTTTATGCTTTCCTGCACCTAATTTAAGAACGGTATAAGTTATAAAACCAAATGCAATACCGTTGGCAATTGAGAAAGTAAAAGCCATCATAACGGTTGTGCTAACGGCGGGTGCATATTCGGTTAAATCATCCCAATCTAGGCCTCTTAATGAGCTCATCATTAACATGGCAACATAAATTAGTGCGCCATCAACCGCAAAGCCAGGTAGCATTTGTGCTAGTGGTAAAAAGAACATACCTGCCGCAAATAGTAACCCAATGGTTACGGCTGTTAAGCCTGTTCTACCGCCAACAGCAACACCAGCAGCAGACTCAACATATGAGGTAACGGGTGGACAACCAAAAGCGGTACCAATTACTGAAGAAATAGAGTCGGCTTTTAATGATTTACTTAAGCCAATAATTTTACCGTTTTTATCTTGTAATTTAGCACGTTCTGCAACGCCCATTAATGTGCCAGCGGTATCAAATATATTCACAAATAAGAAAGTAACAATAACGGGGATCAAAGCGACTTGAAAAGCACCTGCTATGTCGGCTTTCCAAAGTATAGGTTTAAGTGCTGAAAAGTCAGGTATCGCTAACATGCCGTTATAGCTAACAAAACCAGATGCTGGTGCGAATGATTTGGCGGCTTCTGCCACGACAAAAAATTCTGTTGGGAGTACCCATGTCATAATAAAAGCTATCAGGGTTGTTATGGCGATACCAATAATTACCGCACCAAATACATTGCGATAACTCAATACTGTTATCAGTAAAAAGCTTAAAAAACCTAGTGCTGGAGCTTCAGGGCCAAACTCTCCAAAGCCAAAATGTGTTAAATCAGCCAGAGCAACTATATTATCAGGGTTGGCAACAACAATACCGGTAAAGCGTAGGCCTATAAAACCCAAAAACAAGCCTACCCCTGCGGTCATTGCAAGCCGTAAACTAAGGGGAATACTGTCTAACATCCATTCTCGAAGCCTTGTAACACTCATTAGCACGAAAATAACACCAGAAAGAAATACTGCACCTAAGGCAATTTCCCAACTGTACCCCATAGCGCCAACAACAGAAAAAGTGAAAAATGCGTTTAAACCCATACCTGGCGCAAGCCCTACTGGCCAGTTTGCATATAGCCCCATCATAATGGTGGCAATAGCAGCTCCTAAACATGTCGCCAAAAATAAGCCATCGAACGGCATACCGGTTTTCGACATAATAATAGGATTTAAAAACATGATGTATGACATAGTTACAAAGGTGGTTAACCCTGCCATTAGCTCTGTTTTTACGTTGGTATTGTGCGAGTTCAATTTAAAAAATCGTTCTAAGAAGCTTAAATCGTGAGTCGCTGCACTGGCGGTGTTACCGGCTTGATCATCCATAATTTGTTCTCTAGTTGTTTATAATTAGGCTTTGTAATGCTTATAAATTAAGCCCTATTTAGATAATTTATTAACCACTTTAATTGTCGATTTTCGCGATTAACGCTTCTTGTTTTTAACAATTTATTTAATTTTTTATCATCATGTAACAACTTCATCCTATACTTAAATCAGAAAACCTGTCAATAGTGTCAAGAAATTAGTTTTTCTTGTATACTAGACTTTAGTTCTTGATGAACTGATTACACTGGGCAATGTGCTGCATTACTTCAAACTAAATTTAGTTGTGGTTACGTTAGTGCCTTCATTGAAATTTTTATTATTAGGCTGTTATGCTTCAACTTTCACATTTTAATCGTCGTAGTATCAAAGGCGACATTTTTGGTGCTCTTACCTCTACCATAGTGGCATTACCTTTTGCTTTAGCCTTTGGCGTAACGTCGGGCGCGGGTGCAAGTGCAGGTATTTATTGCGCTATTATAACGGGGTTATTTGCTTCTATATTTGGTGGTACTAATCAACAAATATCAGGTCCTAATACCGGTTTAACCATTGCAATGGTGGCCATTTTAACCAGTTTTATAGCGCAATCTCCTGAACATGGTATTGCGATGGCCTTTACCGTGGTTAGCATGGCAGGTGTTTTCCAAATGCTTTTTGGCTTTTTCAAGCTGGGTAAGTATTTTACTCTGATATCTTATCCGGTTATTTCAGGCTTCACGTCAGGTGTTGGTATCCTGATTATTTTATCCCAAATTACACCTTTATTTGGCAAGCCTCTTGCTGATTTATCTTTTTCATCTTCAATATTTACCAGCACAAATACCCTGCTCGGCTTAGTTTGTTTAGCAGTACTTTTTGTCTGGCCACAAAAATTCAGTCGAGTGATACCTGCAAGTATTGTTGCGGTTATTGGTGCAACGCTTTTTTATATTTTTTCTGACAGTGCCATTCCGGTTGTTGGTGCTATATCAAGTGAGCTACCCGCGTTTAATTTCCCTACTTGGCAAGGTGATTTAATAGGTGAAATGATCAAGTCGGCATTATTGATTGCCACCTTGAGTACTTTAGACTCTTTAATGACATCACTTACGGTTGATAGTATCAGTAATGATTTACATAATTCTGATCAAGAACTAGTGGGCCAAGGCATAGGTAATATTATTGCAGGCTTTTTCGGTGCCTTACCCGGTGGCGGCGCGACCATGCGCACCGTAACAAATTTAAGAGCAGGAGGAACAACACCTTTATCCGGTATTTTGCATGCACTTTTTATTCTCGCTATTGTCTTATGGGCAGGCGAATATACGGCTTATATACCTGTGGCGGTACTCGCGGCAATTTTAACCCATGTTGGTATTAGTATTATTGATTGGAATTTTCTAAAACGTGTACATCAAATCCCACTGTTTAGTGTTGCTTTGATGATTTCAACTATGGTGATGGCGGTTATATTTGACTTAATTACCGCGGTATTAATTTCAGCATTTGTGGCAAATTTGGTTACTATTCGTCGGTTATCAGAAATTCAATTAGACAATATTAAGCTCTTAACAGCGCAAGACGCACTGCACTTACCGATTTACGAAAAAGAGTTATTTACTGAGTTAAATAACCATGTACTTTTACTCAACATATCAGGCCCAATAGGTTTTGGTGTCGCACGAGGGTTAAAGCAAAGTGTGTCAAAATTAGATGAAAACAAAGCCTTATTGATCGATTTTACTGATGCGCGTTTTGTTGGCATTACCAGCACAATAGCTATTGAAGAAATTATTATGAGTTATCAAACACAAGGTAGAAAAATACTTTTATCTAATATCTGTCAGCGAGTTCGTGATGATTTTAATAAATTACAATTATTTGACAAAGTACCAAGAGAGCAGATATTTAATACTAGAATTGAAGCGTTATATTATTTAAAAAATCAAATACAACCATAATATTATTGAGTGTAGCGAGTAATTTCGTACTCGCTGCACTCAACTATTTACCTGTTTTGGCTCTTTTGCAATGCAAGGCTAGAGCCAAAGTTATTTACTTTTATTAACTGTAATTTACGATGAGAGTTGCTCGAAGGTATCAACGCCTGCTTGCGCGCAACCAAGATCTTGCTCCGGCGAGCCAGAGCTTACACCTATGCCACCAACTACTTCGCCTTGATAAGTAATGGGTAAGCCTCCGCCTACAATGCACATACGCCCACCTAATGCGGTGTGTATACCAAATAAGTTATTTTCATGGCCCGGAATACAAGCCTGATTAAAAATATGGGTACCTTTGCGAGCTGAAGCGGCGGTAAAAGCTTTATCTTGAGATAACGTAATACTGTGTATTTTTCCACCGTCCATGCGCTCAAAAGCAAGTAAGTTTCCTGACTCATCAACAACCGATATGCACATAGGCACGCCAAACTCCTTTGCCTTTATTACCGCGCCATCAATAATTAATTTCGCCTCTGATTGATTTAATCTATTTACTGTTAACATAGTTTACACTCTTTAGTTTTTTAAAATTCCTTATTAAACCAACGTCTTCAATACCCTATGTTATGTATTGATTCTATTGATTTAACGTTATATGTATTAACTTGAACTGTATTAAATTTTGGCTCATTTATACTTTTGCAATAACATGACCCAATTCAATGGAAATTGACTTTCCTGCTTTAATTAAATGCTTGATCCATTCATCTTTACGTCTTTGAATTGGAGCCGAAACTGAAAGCCCTGCTACAACTTCGCCAAACTTGTCATATAAAAGTACACCAATGCAGCCAACGCCCATTTCCGCTTCTTCGTTATCAAATGCATAACCTTGGTCAACACAAGCTAAGCATTCGTCAACTAGGGTATCGAACTTTGAAAAGGTTTTGCGTGTATAAGTGGGTAGATTTGTGCGCTGTGCGTAGCCTTTAATACCTTCTACACCATCTCGACCTAGCATCATTTTGCCAACACCGGTCACGTGCAACGGTGCCCTGCTACCAATAATTTGTTGAACATGCATCATACGATTTGGAATCGCTTTTTCGACATAAATAACCACATCACCTTCGCGCGTAGTTAAGTTAATAGTTTCACCAAACTTATCACGTAGCTTTTCCATGTAAGGAATAGCGA
This sequence comes from Colwellia sp. Arc7-D, assembly GCF_003061515.1. Taxonomy (NCBI): domain Bacteria; kingdom Pseudomonadati; phylum Pseudomonadota; class Gammaproteobacteria; order Alteromonadales; family Colwelliaceae; genus Colwellia; species Colwellia sp. Arc7-D. The sequence continues at coordinate 1,929,442 of NZ_CP028924.1, read as the reverse complement.
CCTGACGAAAGTCTATCGCGTTACTTTGATTACTACTGAGTCTTATAAGTCGACCACTGAGCTGATATCTGCCAACACTATCTCGATCAACAAAGTGGTTATCAATCAACGAATGCAAGATACGAAAAGCCGTTGAAGGCGCTAAATTAGTATCAGCACTCAACGCCTTAAGTGTTACGGGTAATGAGTAACGTGAAATTGCGTCTAATAACATCGCTGCTCGGTCAATCACTTGAATACGAGATTCTGGTTTATGCTTTTTCATAAAACTCACACTGTCTTCCATTAGGGATTTAACTTGCTGTTAGCAAATCTACTTTACTGACTCTGTAGTTAAATATAATGCTAAAACAACCATAATAAATAGCTAAATTACACAATAATAATTCCACATTGTGAAATCCCGTACACGTCAGAACATAACCACCTCGTTAACGATTGATTTTTATGAACTTAATAAATGGTAATTACAATAACAATAAAAGAATTTCATATAGTGAAATCAACCTTGATTGCCTGACCCTACCATTTTCCATAAGGTGGAATAACTTAAATAAATCAAACCTGCTTTTATAAACCCATACAAAAGCAACGCACTTAAATCCTTTAAGTAAACAAAATAGTCAGCCATTTAGCCGTGGTTATTCAATAAAAAAGGAGCCGAATTTGAGCAGTTCAACAGAAAAGCCTATGTACATTCCAACTTACGACGATGTACTTGAAGCACACGATCGCATTAAGCCCTACATTCATGAAACACCTGTTTTAACTTCACGGTTTATTAATGAACTAGCCGGTGCTGAATTATTTTTTAAATGCGAAAACTTACAAAAAGCGGCTGCGTTTAAAGTACGCGGTGCTTGTAATGCCGTATTTGGTTTATCTGATGAAGCAGCAAAAATTGGTGTTGCGACACATTCGTCAGGCAATCATGCGTTATCACTTTCTTATGCGGCTGGTCGACGCGGTATTCCGGTTACGGTTGTTATGCCAAGAACGGCTCCGCAAGCCAAGAAAGATGCAGTTATTGGTTATGGCGGTACAATTATTGAGTGCGAACCCTCGACCACTTCGCGTGAAGCAGTATTTGCTGAAGTAGTGGCTAAATCGGGGCTGACTTTGTGCACCCTTACAACGATCCTCGTGTTATTGCAGGCCAAGCCACTTGCTCAAAAGAGTTAATTAGCCAAGTTGAAAATTTAGATACTGTTGTAGCCCCTATCGGTGGTGGCGGCATGATTTCAGGCACTTGCTTAACCTTATCGACCATAGCGCCTAGCATAAAAATATATGCCGCAGAGCCACTAAATGCTGACGATGCAGCCCGATCATTTAAAGCCGGTCATATTATTGCTGACGATGCTCCAGACACCGTTGCAGACGGTCTTAAAGTTCCCCTAAAAGATTTAACTTGGCATTTTGTTAAAAATCACGTTACCGACATTTTAACGGCAACAGAAGATGAAATTATTGCTGCGATGAAGCTTATTTGGCTACGTATGAAAATAGTCGTAGAGCCTAGTAGTGCTGTCACATTAGCCATTATTCTCAAAAACCCAAATGTTTTCAAAGGTAAACGAATTGGGGTAATTCTTACCGGTGGCAATGTCGATTTAGACAAACTGCCATGGATGAATAAATAGATTCAGTTCAAAGACATAAACTTAATAACAACAGAAATTTTGGAGATAAAAATGACTACAAGTAATTTAGAAGTAGGTTACGACATTCCGGCAGCTATAGGTATGGCAGAAGCTGATATTCAAACCCCCTGTTTAGTCGTAGATTTAGACGCCCTAGAGCGCAACATTGTCACCATGGGTAACTATGCAAAAGCAATGGGGGTTCGTCATCGCGTACACGGCAAAATGCATAAATCTGTTGATATTGCGCTATTACAAGAAAAGCTTGGCGACAGTTGCGGGGTATGTTGTCAAAAGGTATCTGAGGCAGAAGTATTTGCACGAGGTGGTATTAAAGATGTACTGGTATCAAACCAAGTACGTGACCCTGCAAAAATTGACCGTTTAGCCCGCATGCCTAAATTAGGTGCGCGTACACTTTGTTGTGTTGACGACCTTGATAATGTTGCAGAACTTGCGCTTGCCGTTAAAAAACACGGTACTGAAATTGAATGTTTAGTTGAAATAGACTGTGGTGCTGGACGTTGTGGTGTAAGTGAAGGACAACCAGTTGTTGATATCGCTAAAGCTATTCATGCAACACCGGGCTTAAAATTTGCGGGTATTCAAGCATACCAAGGTGCAATGCAGCACATGGAAAACTTTCAAGAACGAAAAGAAAAGCTCGATATAGCGATTGCAATGGTAGCTCGCACCATTGAAATGCTTAAGGTGGAAGGATTAACGTGCGATATTGTTGGCGGTGGCGGCACAGGTTCATATTACTTTGAAGGTAACTCGGGCGTATTCAACGAATTACAATGTGGTTCGTACGCATTTATGGATGCTGATTATCAACGGATTCACGATGAGAACGGTGAAAAAATCTCTGAATTTGAAAATGCCCTATTTATATTAACGTCAGTAATGAGTCATACAAAAATAGATAAAGCTATTTGTGACGCTGGTCTTAAAGCACAGTCTGTTGATAGCGGCTTACCTTATATATTTGGACGTGATGATGTTGAATATATTAAGTGCTCAGATGAACACGGCGTGATTTCAGATCCTAACGGTGTCTTAAAAATTAATGAAAAGTTAAAGCTAGTGCCTGGTCATTGTGACCCTACCTGTAATGTTCATGACTACTATGTAGGTGTGCGCAATGGCAAAGTTGAAGCGCTGTGGCCAGTATCAGCACGTGGCAAAGCTTACTAAGCGGCACGTTTTTAAATTCAGGTTTAAAGTTTTATTCTCCCAAGGCGTAATGGTTAAGCTTGTCGTTTTTATCTGTTTCCCAACCGACAATAACGAATGACTTTTAACCTTACCTTTGGGAGTTTTTTCATCGCATAAAAGAGTAACAACTTGATGCCCTATTTCAGCCAATTGATAACTTAAGGATACAATAATGAGTCAGTCTCCCATAAAGAAAAACCAAGGTGTTTCAGTAATATCTGAAGCAGTATGCCAAAAAATAATCGGCAGAGAAAATGCCTTTATTGCCGTAGAAAATGTATTTGCTGCGATGGCGAAAAATACCGCCTATAACTTCCCTGTGATCCGTGAAGCCATTGGCCATAAAAATGCGCTTTATGGTTTTAAGTCAGGCTTTGACCGCGATGGCATGGTGCTGGGTTTAAAATCAGGCGGTTACTGGCCTGGCAATACAGACAAAGGTTTAACGAACCATCAATCGACTGTTATTTTATTCGATCCTGATACAGGTAAATTAAAATCATTAGTCGGTGGAAACTACTTAACGGCCGTTCGTACAGCGGCATCTTCTGCGGTATCAATTGCTCATTTAGCCCGTAAAAACGCTAAAGTGTTAGGCATTGTCGGTGCAGGTCATCAATCAACCTTCCAGTTACGTGCAGCTTTAGAACAGCGTAGTTTTGAAAAAGTTGTGGCATGGAACTTACACGCAGACAAATTGAGTAACCTTGCTGATGTTTGTAAAGAGTTAAACGTGCCATTTGAAGGACTTAGTCGCGAAGCACTTTGTGTTCAGGCCGATGTTATTATTACCATTACTTCAGCGTTTGAGGCTTTAATCGATAAAGCGTGGATAAAACCAGGAACGCACATTGCGTGTATGGGCACCGATACTAAAGGTAAACAAGAAGTAGATGCCGAGCTATTAGTCACCGCTAGTGTGTTTACTGATGAACTTGCACAGTCAATTACCATTGGTGAAGCACAACATGCAATTGCTTCTGGCTTGATTAAAGATACCGATATTGTCTCAATTGGCGATGTTATCAATGGTGTAAAACCAGGAAGAACGAGTGATGATGAAATTACGTTATTCGACGGCACCGGTGTGGGTTTACAAGATTTAGCCGTTGCCTCTGTCGCCGCAGCGTTAGCAGAAGAAAAAGGCTTGGCTACTTATTTTTCACTTTAGTTTTTAACTCTTAGTTATTAGCTATTAATTTCTCTGTCAGTTTTCATTTAAATTAATGGTGTAAATAAGCTCAGCGGTGCTAATATCGCCGCTGAAATTGCACCTTAATATTGTGCACCTAAAATAGCGTATTAAATAACGTGTTTGACCTGACTCAGTAATATTAAAACCCTTAATCTTTATCACCATTTTTAATTGATAACACTAGCCTTTTACATGCTAAAACTTAGGCACATACCAGAATGAAGCACACTCTCCATCATGTCAGTAAAACTATTTTTCGTAGTTTTTCTCAAGTTATGCTGCAACAAAATACCTTAACAGGCTTACTGTTCTGTCTTGGTATCGCTATTAATTCAGTTACCATGTTGTTAGGAGCATTGTTGGCTGTGTTAGTGAGCTTTATCACCGCTACATTATGCAAATTCAACTCAAGGTTAGTTCAGCAAGGTGTTTATGGCTTTAATGCCGCGCTTGTTGGCACGGCGGTGTGGTTCTTTTTACCCGTGAGTTTTTTGTCGTTAATATTAATCATTATCGCTGCTAGCTTTGCCACCATACTTAGCCATATTTTACTCATCTATAGTGCCAAATTTCCTATCTTTACCGCACCTTTTATAATGACTACTTGGTGTATATTACTTTTTATGAAGGTTTCAGGTATAGCGCCAGTAACCGAACAATTTTCAACTCATGACATTGCTGATTTTCACACGGTTTTTCGAGGATTAGGCCAAGTAATGTTTCAAAGTTATTGGCTTTCCGGGCTAATATTTTTTGTTGCTTTGCTGGTAAGTTCGTACAAATTGGCTATTTGGGCATTAATTGGTTCTGGAACAGGCCTGCTGATCGCACGAACTTTAGGTTATTCTGAAGGGACATTATTAATTGGTGGTTATGGCTTTAACGCTGCGCTTGTTGCTATTGCCTTAGCTCAACGTTACCAAGGTAAACATTACTTGATTTTTATCGGTATATTGCTGAGCGTGTTGCTTTCTCAAGCGCTTACTTTACTGGCTATACCTGCATTAACAGCGCCATTTGTATTGGTTAGCTGGATAGTCGTTGCGGTAAAATCGAAAATAACAGGGGTTTATAAACTTCCCTAGCTAATACCGCAACCTTTTAGAATGATTTGAGTGAGTGAAGCAACCACCTCTTCGAAGTCGTCATCGTTCATTGCTTCTTTATCAAGTGCCGCGACAACTTGTACGTTAAAATCGGCGTAATGCTGAGTTGAACTCCAAATTAAAAATAACAAATGGTAAGGATTAACAGGGTCAATAAGGCCTTGTTCAACCCAAGATTCAATAACCATAACTTTGGTATTCAACCACACTTTAAAATCATTATTTAAGTAGTCGTTAAGAACTGGTGCGCCATGAATGAGCTCACTTGCAAAAATTCTTGATGCATCTGGATCATTTTTAGAGTGCATGACCTTCGCTCGAATATAAGCACTAAGCACTTTTTTGGGTTCGTTAGCCAAAGTTAGTGTGTCGTAATCTTTATTCCATACCGCGATAATATCACTCAATAACTGTTGGTATAAATCAGTTTTGTCAGCAAAATAGTAGTGAATGTTGGCACGAGCAATATTAGCGCGTTCAGCAATGCGTTTTATCGATGCCCCTTTAAAACCATAAGTAACAAACTCTTTCTTTGCTGCTTCTAATATTATGGCTTTATTTTTTTGTCGGATTGTCCCTTCAACTACTTTTTCTTTACTCACTTAAATTCCTATTACAACGTCAACATTAGCGGTATTTACACGTTAGTTAAATATACAGATACTTAGCGACAATAATGCCACTTATTTTTGCTTATTATTATCAAAAAATACTGTCAAAAATAAGTATCCAAAAATAATATCAAAAAACAGTTAGTTTTAACACGAGTGGAGCGCTAAGCCTAACTTAAACCTAACTTAAACTTAACTAAGCCTCTAAGATAAAAAAGGCAGATAATATCACTAAAAATTTAGGATACTAGCTGCCATTTGTTGATCAATTTTCGCCTAGGTTTTAAGAAAATCCTAGCGAGTTGTTATTTTGAGTTCGCAAGCCAAATGGCTAAACGCATACGCTCGTCATCTGTCATCGCGGTTTTATTCATAAATGGCATATCTTTGGCATCAATCACGCGTGCTTGAATACGTGGACCCCATTGTTTAATGGTATCAATATCAGAAAACACAATACCCGCTGGCGCAATGGTAAAAATGTCATCGGTCGGGGTTTCTGCATGGCAAGTGCCACAACGTTGCTCAATTATTTGCGTAACCTCACCATTAGTCACCACTTGTTGCTGTTGCGCTGCGCTTAACTCAACTGAGCGCGGTGCAATAGCTACAGCTAACACAACGGTCGCAACAACCGAAGCAACCAAAATTACAGGCTTTTGTTTACCAAAGTGTCGTAAAACAAAATATTGTCGAACCGCCGCTGTGATCAATATAATCACCATTAACACTAACCAGTTAGCACTATGGTTAAAGGTCATTGGGTAATGATTTGAGATCATAATAAAAATAATGGGCAAGGTGGTGTAAGTGTTATGTGTTGAACGCACTTTGGCATTTAAACCATAAGCAGGATCAGGTGCTTTACCTTCTTCTACGGCTTTAACTAAAGCACGTTGCGACGGCATAATACCGAAAAACACATTGCCGGCCATAATGGTGCCAATAATAGCGCCCATATGCATGTAAGCACCACGTGCACTGAATATTTGCGTTAACCCATACGATAATGCCGTTGCTACAACAAGCAGGATCAAACCTAAAATAAGGCCATGATTTCTTAGCTTAGTTCTAACTAAAAATTCGTAAATACCTACGCCGACCACAATAGAACCAACACCTAACAAGATGGCTTGCACTTGTGATAAGTCAGCAACACGTTTATCAATTAAATATGATTCAGCGCCAACATAGAACATAAGCGTTAATAATAGAAAACCTGTGATCCAAGTGGTGTAAGCTTCCCATTTAAACCAATGTAATGTCTCAGGAATTTTTGGTGGTGCTAATTTATATTTCGCCACTTCATAAAAACCACCACCGTGTATGGCCCACAAATCACCACCAATACCTTTGTCAGCTTTTTCTTGTGGTGGTGTTTCTAAATGATTGTCTAACCAAACAAAATAAAAAGATGCGCCGATCCAAGCAATACCTGTAATAAGATGTGCAAATCGAATGACTAAATTGAGCCATTCATTAATATACGGGTCCATAAAATTCCTTAGTGTTCAAAATCTGTTGTTTTATTATTATTGTATTTTTTAAACCCGCTCACCCATTATATGAGTTGCTTTAACATGGCGTTCATCGCCTAACATGCTTAGTATAAAAAGTTTTTCTGAAAGTGTTTTGCAATGTTGCATACGTCTATCCATTAAAGGCGTTGCGTTATAATCCAACACAATGAAATCGGCTTCTGCGCCTTTAACAAAATTACCTATAGTACCTTCAAGATCTAAAGCTATAGCTCCACCTAATGTAGCTAAAAATAGTGATTTAAATGGACTAAGTTTATCGCCGCGAAGTTGTTGTGTTTTATAACCTTCGTTTATCGTACTTAACATCGAGAACGTTGTACCAGCACCGATATCGCTACCCAAACCCACGTTAACATCAAACTTTTCTGCCTGCTTAAGGTTAAACAAGCCACTACCTAAAAATAGGTTTGAGCTAGGACAAAAAGCAATAGCAGAGTCAGTTTCACTTAAACGCTGGCATTCGCTGTCATGCAAATGTACGCCATGAGCAAATACACTACGTCGGCTGAGCAAGTTACTTTTATCGTATACATCTAAATAACCGTCGCTATCTGGAAATAGTTCTTCTACCCAAGCAATTTCAGCTTTGTTTTCACTTAAATGGGTATGCAAATAAACACTTGGGTGTTCTGCTAATAACTGCCCTGCTTTGTTTAATTGCTCGGTTGAACAGGTAGGTGCAAATCGCGGTGTAATAGCATATTGCAAACGGTCAGTATTATGCCATTTCTCAATTAATGCTTTACTGTCATCATAACCACTTTGTGCTGTGTCAGATAAGTAATCAGGACAATTTTGATCCATTAACACTTTGCCACAAATCATGCGTAATTTTTTCTGTTGAGCAATGGTGAAAAAGGCTTCTACTGATTCTTTATGTACGGTACCAAAAACTAAGGCGGTTGTTGTACCGGCCTCAAGTAATTGTGTTAAAAAGAACTCTGCGACTTTTTTACCGTGTTCAAGATCTGAAAATTGACGTTCAAATGGGAAAGTATAGTTTTCTAACCACTCAAGCAGTTGTTCGCCGTATGACGCGATCATTTCTGTTTGTGGATAATGCACATGAGTATCAATAAAGCCTGGCATCATTAAACCATTTTCGTAATGAACAACCTCAACACTTGTATCTAGTGTGTTAAGTAACGTTTTAGCTTCGCCAACTTGTTCAACAAGCCCATCTTTAATGATGAGGAGCCCATCTTCAATATATTGATAACTGTCTTGTAGAGCTACTTTGGCAGGATCAGCCAAAAAATGCAGTAACTCTCCACGATATACTTTCAACATTAATTTATTACCTTCTGATTTATTTATTGTTTTTTATAACGAGTGTTTATATTTATCAGTCAATGTGAAAATTGACTTTAAGCTTTTAATACCGATAACTGTTGATTAGGAGTCCGACGTTATTAACTTTCTGTAATAACGATAGAGCCATCTAATTCCAGCACGTCACAGTTATCACCTTCACCTCCGCGATCTACCACTAAAAAGTCACTTTCGCCTCCCAGTGCTAAACAGAAATGATGCCAAGTGCCTTTATGATAGTTAACGCCTTGGTCAGAATTTGCGATGAAAATTTCCAACTTATTTACGTCAAATTCTCCTGCGGGAGCTACTACCACTAGGTATGGATTTTGGCCCATAGGTATGAATGCTTGGCTGCCGTGTGGATGACGTTCCATCATTTTAACGGCAATCGGTTGTGCTAGCGGTGTAGAGCGAAATATGTTGATGATTGCGTGTCCTGCATTATCACTGACATCAACCTTAGCGAGATCATGATAACGCTGAGTAAAGCCATCGTTAATTTCGATTATTTTAGCGCCAGCATCAGCTTCAATAACATCACCAAAAGCACTAAAAGCTTCGCGTGTTAAAGGCTTTGGCGTAACGACTTGTATGTTGTTTGACATAATAGTTACCTACTTAACTTTATTAGCTACCACGATATGTTGAGTAACCAAACGCCGTTAATAACAACGGAATATGATAATGACTTGCACTGCCATCTAGCTCAAAAACGATATCAACATAAGGATAAAAACCTTGCTCTTTATTGGCCAAAAAATACGGTTTAGTTGAAAAGTGCATACGATAAATTCCTGCACCAAGCACTAAATCGTCAGCTAATAAACCAGCAATTCGGCCATCGGCGTTAGTTAAACCGCACGCTAACTCATTCCAACCATCATTGGTTTGAACAAATAAAGTAATGGGTAAGTTTTGCGCAGGTAAACCGCGAGTAGTGTCGAGTACATGAGTGGTTATTTGGCTCATATTAATTTCTCTAAACGTAAGTGAAATATTTTGCGTTGTTCTTCAGCCGCATTAGTCAGTTCGGTTACTTTATCGTTTGGCAAACGCGCTTGTAATAATGCCACCATTTGTGCCGCGCTTTTACCTGTTGCACAAACAATAAATATAAAACCAAACTTTTCTAAATAATCTGCGTTACCTTGAGCTAGCGATTCAATCACTTGCTCGGTTGCTTCACTGACTGAGCTTTGTTCACCACTGGCAAGTTCTTTGGTATTGGCATACTTTGCTCTTAACGTATCAACGTTGCCAATTTGTGGGTGACCTTCAAATGCTTCTAAATAGTCTGCTTCAGCAAGTCCTTGCCACGCTATATCTGCTTTAGTTTCTAAATCTTTTTTATCTGCAAAAGGACGCGCCTGAACCATTTTTTCTACCCAAGCTGCAGATGTACAACATTGCATAAAGGTGTGTGTGGCTTCATCGATAGTTAATTCATTTAATTGTGCTAAATTCATCTTATTTCCTGTTATTAACTGGTTTGTTTCTTTGTCATGCAATGATTGACTAAAGTAAGACATACAAGCTAAATGCTACTAATAAAAGCATAGCTATCACTTGTTTTATTATTTATTTTGTTATTTATTTATTTTATTGAGAGTAAGTATATTACTCTCTTTACTGACACTTTCTAACGTAAAGGTATTTCACATTGTAGAACGGTTTTATACGCTTTCATGCAAATCACCGGCTACGACTAACCAAGCACCTGATAGCCTTTGTTAGTTAAATAAAATGTTAGATAAATTAAATGCTAGTCAGTGTTAAGTAATTGCTTAAGTTCTTGCCAATGAATACCTTGCTGCGATTTAGGGCGTTTTTTGTTCACTGGCGTTGTTGAGCTATGCTCTTCTGATTGTTCAAGTATTTCATCTAATTGCGCTACTTTTGTTTGTTCAGCTTGGTAAATATTAATAATTTCAGCTGAAACAGAAATGGCGACTTCCATCGGTAATTTACCGCCAACTTGAGATAACCCTATCGGGCAATTCATTCTTGCAACTTGGTTTTCATCTATATCTCGGTGTTTATAACGTTGTTTGAATCTGCGCCATTTGGTATCGGAAGCGATTAGCCCTAAATAATGAAAATCAGCACGCTTTAAAATTGCCTGTGATATTTCAAAATCCATTTGGTGATTATGTGTCATGACAATAAAATAGCTATTTTCTGGCATGCTCGCTACTTCAAGCTCTGGCGCGTCACTGACGACTTTAAGAACATTATCATATTGCTCAGCATTAACAGGAAACTCTGCTTCTCGGCTATCTACCCAAGTTACTTTACACGGCAGTTGCGCTAACAATGGCACTAAAGCTTTACCTACATGGCCAGCGCCAAACAACATGATATTAACACCGGTTGTTGCAAAGCATTCAAACAACACGGTTGTATTACCACCACAACATTGACCTAAATTACTGCCCAGTTGAAAATGTTCGATATGCTGGCAACTTTTACCACTGAGCAACATTTTTTTCGCTTGTTTAATCGCCTTATGCTCAAGGTGACCACCGCCAATAGTGTCAAAAATGTCGTTACTGCTGATGACCATTTTTGTACCACTATTTCTTGGTGTTGATCCTGAAACACCAACCAATGTCACTAAGACATAGGCTTGGCCTTGTTTGCTCAATTTATAGCTCGCGCTGCTCCAGTTTGTTGTCATCAGTATTTACCTATGCTTGTGCGCTGTCTTTCATCGCTTCAACAGCCCAAAGAACACGTTCAGGGGTTGCAGGCGTATCAAGCGCGGGGCTTAACTTGTAATCTGACACACTCGAAATGGCATCTTTAAGTGCTGACCAAACTGAAATACCTAACATAAATGGTGGTTCACCCACCGCTTTAGAATTGTAAATAGTTTGTTCTCGGTTAGGATCGTCAGGCACTAAATCAACTCTAAAATCACTTGGTGTATCACTGATTGCCGGAATTTTATAAGTTGCAGGATTATTAGATAACAGTCGACCTTGATCATTCCAAACTAATTCTTCAGTCGTTAACCAACCCATACCTTGGATAAATGCCCCTTCAATTTGGCCAATATCTATTGCTGGATTCAACGAATGCCCTACGTCATGTAAAATGTCGGCACGTAATAATTTATATTCACCTGTTAGCGTATCAATTAATACCTCAGATACCGCAGCACCGGTTGAATAATAAAAGAACGGTCGACCTTTACCTGTTGCGCGGTCAAAGTGTATTTTTGGCGTTTTATAAAAACCCGTTGAAGATAGCGACACTCGGCCCATGTAGGCTTGCTGAATAAACTCTGCAAATGAGAATGTTTCTGTTCCCACTATGACTTGGCTTTCTTTAAAGTGGACCTCGGCTTCACTAACGTTATATTTTTCACAAGCAAACGCGATTAAACGGCCTTTAATGGTTATAGCTGCCGCTTGTGCTGCTTTACCGTTTAAATCGGTGCCTGATGACGCAGCTGTTGGTGAAGTATTAGGAACTTTATCAGTTCGGGTAGCAGACACGCCGACCGTATCCACGTTAACTTGAAACTCTTCAGCAACAATTTGGGCCACTTTAGTATATAAACCTTGGCCCATTTCTGTGCCACCATGGTTTAAATGAATAGTACCATCGGTATAAATATGTACTAAGGCACCTGCTTGGTTTAAGTGTTGAACAGTAAACGAAATACCAAATTTAACGGGTGTTAAAGCAATACCTTTTTTTAATATGGTGTTTTCAATATTGAACTGACTAATGCTTTTTCTGCGCGCTTGGTAGTCAGCACTTTGCTCTAATGATGAAATTAATTCCGCCATTTTATTATGTTCTACCGTTTGGTGATAATGCGTAACATTGCGATCATCTTTACCGTATAAATTGATTTTACGGATTTCTAACGGGTCTTTACCTAAATAGCGCGCAATATCGTCCATCACCATTTCAATGGTCATCATGCCCTGCGGGCCGCCAAAACCACGATAGGCGGTATGCGACACAGTATTTAATTTACAGCGATTACCGGTAACCGTTGCTTGATCTAAAAAGTACGCGTTATCAGAATGAAACATAGCTCTATCGACAATGGCATCTGACAAATCAGGTGAATAACCACAATTGCCGTTTACTTCGATATTAATACCTTTAATTTGACCATTATTATCAAAGCCAACGCGGTAATTATTTTCAAAAGGATGACGTTTACCTGTCATACACATGTCGTCTGATCGGCTTAATTTAAACTTTACAGGACGTTTGGTTTGATTAGATAAAAGCGCAGCTAGACAAGCCCAAGGCGCAGCTTGAGTTTCTTTACCACCAAAACCACCGCCCATACGGCGAGTATCTACAATCACTTTATTTAGAGGAATATCAAGCACTTCAGCCACTAGCTTTTGTACTTCACTCGGGTGCTGTGATGATGAGAATACGGTCATGCCGCCGTCTTCAGTTGGCTCGGCCGTAGACACTTGCCCTTCAAGATAAAAGTGCTCTTGACCTCCAACAGAAATTTCACCCGATAATTGATGCTCTGCTTGTTCAATTGCAGACTCTGAATCGCCTCGTTTCATGGTAAATGGCGGACGAACAAAGCTTTGTTTCGCTAAGGCATCTTTTACCGTTAATACAGCGGTTAATTCTTCATATTCAATTTTCGCTAATTTAACTGCACGTCTAGCTAAATCATGACTGGTAGCTGCTACAGCAAATATTGGTTGACCAATATAATCCACTTGACCAATAGCCAACACCGGATCACCCGGAAATACAGGGCCAATATCGGTATGTCCTGGAACATCTTCAACCGTGATCACGGCCACAACGCCTTCAGCTGCTTTAACGGCTGATAAATCGATACTTTTAATGCGGCCGTGTGCAATGGTGCTTTGACCTGCAGCAGCATGTAACTGCCCTTGAAGGCTTGGTCTGTCATCAATATATAGCGCTTCGCCACTGACGTGTTTGTCAGCGCTTTCATGCTTTTTAGAACGACCAACACCGCCTTGACCGACAGAAGCTAATTCTGCATTGATATTTTCGTTAGAGTGTTTTGTTTTTATAAGACTACGCATAATTAACTACCCGTGTTTCAATCTGTTTACTTTGTAATTCTAAATAACACTTTTGAATTAAGTTTTGTGCCACTTTCATGCGATATTTATCAGAAGCACGCACATCAGACATCGGCTTAAAATCGAGTGCTAATGCTGATTGCGCTGCGGTGATACTTTCGCCATTTAAAGTTTTATTTAACAAGGCGGCTTCACATTGTTTAGCGCGCATAGGAATACCCGCCATGCCACCAAAGGCAATACGAACATTGGTGACAATATTATCTTTAAGTTCGATATTAAAGGCCGCTAAAACTGCAGAAATGTCGTCATCAATGCGTTTAGATATTTTGTAAACCTTTAAAACCTTATCTGGCGTAGATTTAGGTATATAAATGTTCTTTATAAACTCAGACGGGTTTAACAGCGTTTTTTTGTAATCAACAAAGAAGTCTTCTACTGCTATTTTTCGTTCGCTGTCACCGCATTGCAAGGTCATTTCTGCACCTAACGCAATTAAAGCTGGCGGCATATCACCGATAGGCGAAGCATTACCAATATTGCCACCTAAAGTGCCATTATTACGGATTTGTCTTGAGCCTATACGCTCAATCATTTCACCAAGCTCATGATATTCTTTATGTAACATTGGAGTAAACTGGCTGTAAGGCACTGCTGAGCCGATAATAAATTCTTCAGCCGTGTTTTCTATCATGTTTAATTCAGCCACATCTCCCAAATAAACTAGGTCTTCAATGGTGGCTAAATTTTGTGTCACCGTTAATGCTAAATCAGTAGCACCGGCCACTAAAGTTGCTGACGGATTTTTTAATAATTTTTCGGCTAACTCTACGACAGTTTTTGGCGCGAAGTAATGATGACGAGCATTTGATAATGCCGCTGAAGGTAAGGTTTTAAACTCATTCAACTGTTGTATTGTTTGAGTATAATGTTCGGCAAATGAGTCAGCTTCGCAATGCTCACTAGACGCCATAGCCGCGTCAATAATTGAGCGATAGCCTGTACAACGACATAAATTACCCGCCAGCGCTTCTAGTACTTCTGTTCGGTTAGGCTTGTTATTTTGTTTATGTAAGGCGAATGAAGACATAACAAAGCCTGGTGTACAAAAACCACATTGCGAGCCATGATTATCGACCATAGATTGTTGAACATGATGCAGTTTTGCACCCTGCTTAAGATGCTCTACGGTGATCAGTTGCTTACCGTGTAAACTGCCGACAAAGCTAATACAGGCATTTATCGATTTATAATCTAGCGTTTGGTTATCTTTGGTTAACTCAGCAATAACAACCGTACAAGCGCCACAATCTCCTGAGGAACAGCCTTCCTTGGTGCCACTATTAAATCGCTCTTCACGTAAATACTGAAGAACCGTTAAATTAGGATCTATATTTTCTATTGTAACAACGTCGTTGTTTAATAAAAAACGCACTGTACTTATGGTCATATTGAATTTCGCTTCTTGTTTTGTGATTTTATAAAGTGCTTATGTAGTATTAAATATATCAGAATAAAAACCTGACACAAGTGTCAATTAATGTTTTTCGCGTTAAATATTAAAAATTACTTTAGCGCATACTCTGTTAACGCTTTAGCTCAATAGCTTTCAAACGAATAATTTGCTAGCCTTAACATCATAATAATAGTTTAAAATCCCAAAAATCTCGTGGATATTTCTCGGAAACATAATGGACGAAGTCGATAAAAAAATTGAGCAATGGGCAATTCAAATGCCAGAACTCGATACTAAAGCTATGGCTATTACTAGCCGAGTATTAAGAATATCAAAGCACATGAGCGATGAATTAACTAAGTCATTTCGTGATTACGAACTTACAGATGCTGGCTTTGATGTTTTAGCGACGTTGCTGCGTATCGGCCCTCCGCATGCGCTTTCGCCAAATCAATTGCTTGAACAAATGTTGATAACCTCAGGTACGATGACCAGTAGAATTGATTTACTTGAAAGTAAAAAACTGGTTAAACGCACAACCAATAAAAAAGATAAACGCAGTGTCACTGTTTCTCTCACGCCGAAAGGCTTAAGTCTTATTGAGAAAGTGATTGTTGAACATGCGCAAAGCCAAAAAGCGGTAGTGTCTTGTTTTACATCAGCAGAGCAAGCGCAATTTGAGCATTTATTAAAGCGCTACCTTACGCAAATAGGCTACTAAGCACTCCATATTTAGCCGTTGAAGTTCAAGTATAAAAAAACGCATGTAATGTCATTAAATTTGATTATTACATGCGTTTCTAGTTATCTCTTTAGTAAGGTCTTCCGTAAATAATTACTTAGCAGGACGTATAAAAGGCATATGTCTATTTACGTCTTTGTACAGTAAATATCTGAACGGGCCTGGGCCACCGGCATAACAAGATTGTGGGCAAAAAGCGCGTAACCACATAAAATCACCCGCTTCTACTTCAACCCATTCACCATTGAGGTGATAAACCGCTTTGCCTTCTAATACATAAAGCCCGTGCTCCATGACATGAGTTTCATCAAACGGAATAACTCCACCGGGTTCGAATGTAACAATATTCACGTGCATGTCATGACGCATATCTGACTGTTCAGTAAAGCGAGTGGTTTTCCATACGCCGCCAGTATTGGGCATTTCAATGCCTTCTACTTCGTTATCACTGGTAACAAAGGCTTCAGGTGCATCGATACCTTCCACAAATTGATACGCTTTGCGGATCCAATGAAATTTAACGTTGGCACTGCTGTTATTTTTTAGCGTCCATTTGCAACCAGGCGGTAAATAAGCATAACCACCTGTTTCAAGGTGATGGTTAGTGCCTTCAATATTTACGTCCATTTCGCCTTCAACAACAAACAGCACACCTTCTGCTTTTTCGTCTAATTCAGGTTTTTCAGAGCCACCATTTGCGCCAACTTCAACAATATATTGTGAAAAGGTTTCTGAAAAACCACTTAATGGACGCGCGATAACCCACATACGCATGTTTTCCCAAAAAGGTAAGTAACTGATCACAATATCAGTTAACACACGTTTTGGAATAATGGCGTATGCCTCAGTAAAAATTGCCCTGTCTGAAATCAATTGTGTTTGTGGTGGTAAACCACCGGTTGGAGCATAGTAAGTGTGTTTATCTGACATGGTCTTTATTTCCTTGATGTCTGGGCTGCAATGAATTTTTTTCTGTATTCATGCAACAATGGTTCGGTATACCCATTAGGTTGGGTTTTACCTTTAAATATTAAATCTAACGCGGCTTGAAAAGATAAGCTGTTGTCAAAATCGTCTGACATCGCTTGGTAAGCGTTATCGTGTGAGTTTTGTTGATCGACCACCATCGCCATTTTTTCTAAAGATGACCTAACCTGCGCTGGTGTTAGAATATTGTGCTCTAGCCAATTACAAATATGTTGGCTTGAAATACGTAACGTGGCTCTGTCTTCCATTAAACCTATATTGTTTATATCAGGAACTTTTGACGCTCCCATACCTAAGTCAACCCATCTTACGACGTAACCGAGTAAGCCTTGTGCATTGTTGTTTAATTCATTCTCAATGTCTTTTGTAGTCAGGCTGCTAACGTCGCTAAGCAAAGGTACTGTTAAGATATCATCAATGTTAGCGCGTGGTCTTTTTTCAATTTCTTTTTGCTGAGCAAATACGTCAACTTGATGATAATGCATAGCATGAAGCGTTGCTCCCGTTGGTGATGGTACCCAAGCGGTATTAGCACCTGATAATGGGTGAGCAATTTTTGCTTTCATCATTGCCGCCATTTCATCGGGTATTGCCCACATACCTTTGCCTATTTGCGCTTTACCTGTAAAACCACAAGCTAACCCTATATCTACATTCCAATCTTCATAGGCTTTAATCCAAGGCTGTGCTTTCATATTACCTTTGGCGACCATAGGACCAAGCAACATACTGGTGTGAATTTCATCGCCAGTTCTATCTAAAAACCCCGTATTAATAAAAACAACGCGGCTTTTAACGGCTCTGATACATTCTTTTAGGTTTACCGTCGTGCGGCGCTCTTCATCCATAACACCAATTTTAATGGTATCTCTGTCTAAGCTTAAAGCATCTTCAACCGCGTTAAAAAGCTTATTAGCAAATGCGACTTCTTCAGGGCCATGCATTTTAGGCTTAACAATATACACATTGCCATTTCTGGAGTTACGATGCAGGTTGTTTTTTTGCAAATCATGTAGCGCAATCAAGGTGCTGATCATAGCGTCCATAATGCCTTCTTGAATTTCAAAGCCGTCTTTATCAACGATTGCGGGGTTTGTCATTAAATGGCCAACGTTGCGACAAAACAATAAGCTGCGGCCGTGTACACTAAAACTTTCGTTTGCAAGGTTTTGATAAACTTTATCTGCTTTTAAAATACGTTTGGAAACCTGACCTGATTTTTCGATGGTTTCGCTTAAGTCCCCTTTCATTAAGCCTAACCAATTACGATATACCTGAATTTTCTCTTTCGCGTCAACGGCTACAACAGAATCTTCAAAATCTTGAATCGTGGTCAGCGCAGACTCTAAGGTAATATCCTTTACGCCAGCAGCATCAGTTTTACCAATGGTTGAAGTCGGGTCTATTTCAATCGCTACGCGTAAATCATTATGGGTTAATAAAATAGAACTTGGGCTAGTTTGCGTTCCTTGATAGCCGATTAATTGTTGGCTATTTTGTAGTTGTGTTGTTGTGCCATCGTTTAATGTAACCAATAGCTCATTATTGTTAATCGAATAAACACTAGCATCATGATGAGTAGCTTTAATCAAAGGAAAATGTTCGTTTAAGAAGTCTCTACCATAAGCAATAACTTTGTTTGCTCTAATCGAGTTATGTGATCGCCCTCTTAATGCCCCACCTTCATCACTGATAACATCGGTACCATAGAGTGCATCATATAAACTTCCCCACCGTGCGTTAGCCGCATTTAATGCAAAGCGTGCATTAGCAGTTGGCACCACAAGTTGTGGACCTGCTTGTGTGCTAATTTCAGAATCTACATTTTGGGTAGTTATTTTAAAGTCTTCACCTTCTGGCACCAAGTAACCAATTTCTGTTAGAAATGTTTTGTACGCTGACAGATCAAACTGGCCTTGATGCTTTAAATTCCACTGATCTATTTGTGCTTGTATTTTATCTCGCTTAACTAATAGCGCTCTGTTTTCAGGCCCTAATTCGTGGGTGATTTCAGATAAAGCCGTCCAAAAGTGTTGCTCTGAAATATTCAAGTCAGGCAGCACTTCTTCTTTGATAAAGGTTACTAAATCATTATTAACTTTTAATAAGTCTTTTTGTTGGAATTTTGTCATGTATTAATTACTCATTACTCTTGGATATTTAAAGCTTCATTACCCATAAATGTAAACAAATACTTAACACCTGTCAACAAAGACAGTTAATTGTAAACAAAATTGTTGACAATTTAAAATGAACTGCTCTATAGTATGCTGAAGAAAAGTGTTTTATTTAATCGCATTCAAATTTTTACTGAAAAACTATACTGAGAACATCTAAGTTTTAGTTAGTTCTACAAGGAATAATAAATGGCTAAGTTATCCACACACGTATTAGACACAGCAAATGGCGTTCCTGCACAAGGCATAAAACTCGAGTTCTTTCGAGTAGAAGGTACTGAGCATCAGCTTATTAAAACCTTAATAACAAATGCTGATGGTAGAACTGATGAGTTGTTACTTGACGCTAATGATATCGAAGTGGGTGAATACGTGATTGTTTTTCATGTTGGCGATTACTTTTCAAAGATCACAGGCGATAGTACTGAACCTGCTTTTTTAAATCGTATTCCAATCAATTTCGGTATTTTTGATGCTGATGCCAATTACCATGTTCCTTTATTAGTTTCCCCGTGGAGTTATTCGACATATCGTGGAAGCTAAATCACAATTCAGTCGTTTTTCAATATTTTAATAAAAGGTGTTCAGCATGAAACAATGGAATATTTATCTCTCAGGTGAAATTCATACCGATTGGCGCAAACAAATAGAACAAGGCTGCAAATCGCTACCTGTAGTATTTACTTCGGCGGTTACAGTGCATGAGCTTAGCGATGCTGCGGGCGATCATTTAGGGCATGCAGAAGATCCCTTTTGGCGCGACCATCAGTCTTCAAAAGTAAACGCGATAAGAACGCAAACGCTGATTAATGATTGCGACCTAGCCATTATTAGATTTGGTGACAAATATAAACAATGGAACGCGGCTTTTGATGCTGGTCAATGTGCTGCCTTGAGTAAGCCTTATATCACTCTGCATGATGAGAGTATTATTCATCCACTTAAAGAAGTTGATGCTATGGCATTAGCTTGGGCGAAAACAACAGACGATATTATCAAAATCATTGAATATGTAATTAAACAATAATAGAAAGATAACTTCTTAATTAATCACTTAAATATAAAATAAAGGAAAAAAAATGGCAGATTATAAACGTATATTCGTCGCGATCACCCCACACAGGGAAGAACAACCCGCCCTTGCTCGTGCTGTTTTTTTGGCAAACAAATACCAAGCGACATTGGTTTTAGGCAGTTCAATGTATAATCGCAGTATAGAAAAAGCCTCAGGGGTGGCGGCTGAAAGCTGTAAAGAATTAAAACAAACGTTAATGGACGATCAGAAAAAAGTGATGCTAGCATTGGCTGCTTCACTTGAAATTGAAACAAAAACTGAGTGTGTAGTGACGTGGCATAAAAAGTGGTATGAAGGTGTTATAAGCCTAGCCACAGAAAATAACTGTGATCTTATTATTAAAGAAACCAAGCATTACAAAAAATCGGTTCGTAACTTATTTACCCCTGATCATTGGAATTTACTTCGTTGTAGCCCGATTAATGTGCTGATGGTTAAAAACCATAAATGGACCTGTAACGGCGATATAGTTACCGCCATCAGTTTAGATGACGGCGATAGCGAGCATCAGTGTTTAAGTGAAAAGGTGGCGAAAGAAGCTGCTTCTATGTCAAAACTATTTGGTGCAAACTTACATTTTATCAATACGGTCAGTAAGGCCCCTATGCATATCGCAGTTGATAAATCGGCTTTCGATCCAGATAAAGTCAATGCTCGAGTTATGCAAAAGCATAAAGAAAGCTTAAAAATATTAGCAGATAATTTAAATATTGCTGATGTAAACATCATTGTCGAAGAAGGTTTACCTGGTCACGTTGTGCCAAAGTTATGTGACGATTTAAATGCTGAATGTTTGATACTAGGATCTGTTGGTCGTAAAGGTGTAACGGCCGCGTTATTAGGTAATACTGCTGAATATATTATCGACAAATTGGACTGCGATACTCTTGTTGTTAAAGGCTAACTACCTAAGGGCTATTACATTGTTAATAGCCCTTATTCTTATTTCTCTCAATTTACGACCTGCACTTACTTCAATTGCTCCCGTTATGGAGCGTATTGTTCAGGACTTATCACTCAGTCGTGCTAGTGCAGGGTTAATTACCACAATTCCTGTACTGTTAATGGGTTTCCTCGCCCCCATTGCGCCTATTTTAGCGCGACGGTGGAGTCAAGAACGCGTGTTAACAGCTGCTATGGCACTACTCTTCGCTGCCTTATCCATTCGTTACTTTAGCCAATACAGTTTCTCGTTATTATTAATTTCAGCGTTCATTGCTGGCGTTGCTATTGCTATCGCCGGTCCATTAATGTCTGGCTTTATAAAACAGTACTTTGCGCGTCATATTACGCTCGCCATCACGATATATTCTGTCAGCATTTCTGTTGGAGCATCACTTGCCGTAGCGCTGACGATTCCGATCATAAAGCTCAACAACGACCATTGGGAGCGCGGGTTAGCTGCATGGGGATTATTGGCCTTAGTCGCCTTTCTTATGCTGCTTATTTTTATGCCTAAATCATCCAGTAACAATCAACCGGCTTACACCCATCAAAAACTGCCGTTAGACTCTTTCAGAGCTTGGTTGTTAACCGGGTTTTTCGCCGCGCAATCTGGTGTTTTTTATGCATTGTCAACATGGTTAGTAGCACACTTTCAGCATGCAGGCTTTGATACTATTAAGGCAAGTATGCTAGCGAGCTCGTTTATGGCTTCGGGCATCATAGGTGCATTTGCATTACCATTATTAGCTGCACGCGTAGCCAATCGTAATATACTCATTGCGGTGGTAACGCTGTCTTCTACATTTTTAATCCTATGCATTGCATGGCAACCACAATGGCAGCCAATTTTAATAGTATCACTGTTAGGAATTACAACATCGGGAACATTTGCACTCGCACTTGCTTTGCCCGTTATGGAGTCAGACTCGCCACAATCTGCGTCACAATTATCTTCTATGATGTCATCTTTTGGTTATATTGTTGGAGGTGTTACGCCATCGCTGGTCGGTATAGGTCGAGACATAACACACAGTTTTGAATGGCCAATGACGTTTTTGTCTGTATTAAGTTTTTCTATGGTGATAATTGCCCTATTTTTACAAAATAAATCTAGCGATTAAGGACATTAAAAAGCCCGTAAGTAGATATAATCGTCTTACGGGCTTTTTGGGTTTTGATAAGGCTTGTAAGTTAGAACAACTTAACTAGCACTATGATGCTTAATCCAATGCTCAGCTATATCTTGTCTTCTACATAACCATACATCATTAAACTGTTCTACATAGTCGAGAAAACGCACTAAACTTGCAAACCTACCTGGTCGGCCAATAATGCGACAATGCAGTCCTATCGACATCATTTTTGGTGCGTCTGCACCTTCTGCATACAAGGTATCAAAGGTATCTTTTAAATAGTTAAAGAACTGATCACCTGCATTGAAACCTTGTGGGCTGGCAAAGCGCATGTCGTTTACATCAAGTGTATAAGGTACGATTAAATGTGGTTTGTTTATGCCGTCAATAAAATAGGGTAAGTCATCAGCATAACTATCAGAATCATATAAGAATGAGCCTTCTTCCATGACCAATTGTCGCGTATTTTCACTCATTCGGCCTAAATACCAACCTTTAGGCTTTTCGCCGGTCATTTCTTGGTGAATAGCAATGGCTTTTTGTAAGTGTTCACGCTCAGTATCAATAGATACTTTTTGATAGTCGATCCAACGATAACCGTGGCTGGCAATTTCCCAATCAGCTTCTAACATGGCTGCTACCGCTTCAGGATTTCTCTGCATCGCCATAGCAACACCGAAAACGGTAACGGGTACTTTTCGCTGTGTAAATAAACGATGTAAACGCCAAAAACCTGCACGACTGCCAAACTCATAAAATGATTCCATATTCATATGGCGTTCATTTTCAAAAGGTAAGGCACCAATAATTTCAGATAAAAAGGTTTCAGAGGCCTTATCGCCATGCAAGATACAATTTTCTGCACCTTCTTCATAATTAATAACAAATTGAACCGCTACTTTTGCCTTGTTCGGCCAATTAGCTTGTGGCACTTTTTGCCCGTAACCTTTCATGTCTCTTGGATAATCATTAAGATTTTCTGATGTCATATTAATGTCAACTCGATAGTTTAATTTCTAAATTTAAATTTGTAACTGCTGCTTTAGGATTTTTCCATTTAACAACATAAATACGGTCTCTAGCAGGTAAGTAAATAATAAATATCCTGAATATTAAAGCTTATCGACCGTTGCTCATATAAGCTTTTATACTGGTAATATAAGTAGTTTTGGATATAACATCTCTAATTAAAAATGTATTTGGAAGAACTGAATTACCTTTAAAAGTCACTCATTATTATTAAAAATAGCTGAGCTGAGGCAAGTTAATTTTTTAGTTTCGTCATTTAGTATTATCTAATAATCACGTTAAAGAGTTAATATAAAATTAATATTATCGAACAAAAGTTATCAATTTATTGCCCGATAATAATATGCTAGTTATTATATGAATAACTAAGACTAGTTCGTCTTAACAAACTAGCCTTATATAACTTAATCAGGCTCGTCTGGAACAATTAGATTAAGGAAAATAGCAAGAAACGCTGCAGGAAGTAACCCTGTTGCCAATAATGCTTTAGCTGTACTTGGCATATGTTGTAAAGCACCAGGTTCAAGCATTAAACCAAAACCTAAAGACAATGATATAGCAAATATCACCATATTACGGCTAGTCCAATCTACATCAGCAAGCATTTTCATACCTGACGATGCCACCATACCAAACATTAATATAACGCCACCGCCTAATACTTCAATGGGAATGGTAGAAATAATGGCACCCACTTTAGGGATAAACCCACAAATAATAAGGAATACCGCCCCTATAGTGGCCACATGTCGACTCATTACGCGTGTCATGGCAATTAAGCCTACATTTTGCGAGAACGAAGTGTTTGGTAAACCACCAAAAATGGCAGAAAACGATGAACCTAAACCATCAGCAAAAGTAGCACCTTTGATTTCAGTATCCGTTGCTTCTCGATCTGCACCACCTTTAGTAATACCCGAAACGTCACCTACCGTTTCAATAGCCGATATAAAGGACATAAGAACAATACCGAGAACTGCTGCAACCGTAAATTCAATACCAAATGGTAGTATTTTAGGCATTGCAAAAGCAGCGGCACGGCCAACATTATCAAAGCTCACCATACCGATTGAGTAGGCTACAACGTAGCCTGCAATCAAGCCTAGTAAAATTGATGATACTGACAAAAAGCCTTTGGTAAAAAACTTCAAGCCTAGGGTTACAACAATAACAACACTAGCAACACCCCAATTTTGTAATGAACCATATTCAGGTGTACCAATGGCTGGCACACCACCAGCGGCATATTGAATACCTACTTTCAATAAAGAAAGACCAATCATAGTAACAATTAAACCTGTGACTAAAGGAGGTAGAGCAAAACGTAAACGACCGACTAATGGCGCTAAAGCAGCTTGAAATAAACCGCCAATAAATATACCGCCAGTAACCGCAGCCATTGCATCGACACCTTTACCAGCGACTAATGGAATTAAAATGGGAATAAAAGCAAAGCTCGTTCCTTGAACAATAGGTAATCTAGCACCAATGGGACCAGCACCTATGGTTTGTAACAAAGTAGTTGCACCAGCCAGTAACATACACATTTGCATCATGTATAGCATCATAGGGAAGTCTGGTGAGTTTGAGCCAAATCCAAAGCCCGCAGCACCTGCGATAATAATCGCTGGTGTTATATTTGCTACAAACATGGCGAGTACATGCTGAATACCCAAGGGAACTGCCACGCTTAAACGCGGCATGTAGTTAGGATCACGACATTGTTCCGGTGTTCCTACAGATAAATTAGACATATTATTTTCCTCGTTTAGACAGCCAGACTAAAAAGTCCAACGTACCATAATTTGTGGAACTGATTCGTCACGTCCTTTAATACCTAAACGGTTTTTCCAGTATTGATATTCTACGCCAACAGCAAAGCTTTCATTTGCATGCCATAACACTTGAGGTTGCATTAATAAGTTTGATTCACTACCAAAGCCATCGCCTTCACCTGAGGTCCAATCTAAAAAGCCTTCGAATGAAAATTTCTCATCACTAATAGAAAAATCTTTGCTCCAAACTAAGTTAAACTGTACAGAACTGCCGTCTTTTGTAGGATCATCACGGTATTGTAAATGCGTTTTAACAAATTTAAAGCCAGATACATTCCAATCTAAACTTGCACCACCCATTTTTACTATTTTGGTGGTAAATTTATTAGAAGTCATATCAGCTTGAACGATACCATAGACACCTTTGATTACGCTGTTATCTTCAGGCTTGAAAAAACGATATCGAGGGCCAAACTCTAAATGTGTACCGCTGGTATCATCAGCATTGCTTATGTTAGTTACATCAGCGAAAAAATAAGTATCACCCCAAGTAAAACCTGTAGCATTGGCAATAGTGAAAATAGCTTCGTCTTTATCAGCACCATTAAAACCGCGTGCATAGTCTTGACCATATAAACCTTCTACTTTTGTAGAGCTCCAGACGGACGCTTGTGCAGTTGTTACTGCTGCGCTAGCTAAACCAACTAACAGGGTCGAGGCAGCAATAGCTGTAGTAATCTTATTCATGTTTTATTCTCGCTTTTGTTGTGTTGTTGTTGTGATACTTTATTGTTTTATTATCTTTATTTTTTTAAATTATTTTAATTATTTTTTTCTTGTTTACAGCACTTTCAACATCAGTAAAAAGTGACTGATTTATCACTCTAATGTTGATTTTGTTGATACCAAGTTGATACTAACTGTCGCTCTTCATCAGTCATGCCCGTTAAGTTGCCAATAGGCATAGCTTTAAGGACTACTGCTTGTTGATAAATTTGTGGCATTTGCGCTTTAATTTGTTGAGGCGTGTCGTACATATAACCTTTTGGCGCTGCTGCAAAACCCAATTGCGTAGGCTTTTGTGCATGACAAGTTGTACATCGCTGTTCAATAATAGTGGCTACTTGAGAGAATTCTACTAATGGAGCAGAAGTATCAAGCGTTACATTTTCAGTTTTAGGTGCCATGGCCCAGATAACGCCAATCATAATCGCAATGGCGGCAATAAGTGCGCCTGTTAAGGGTTTACCAGGGCTGTGACGTGAGACAAAGAAAATACGAATTAAGGCGCCTGCCATAGAAATAGCAATTAAAATCAACCAATTGTATTCATGGCTATAAGTCATTGCATAGTGATTACTGATCATCACAAATATCACTGGCAAGGTGAAATAGGTGTTGTGAACTGAACGTTGTTTACCTGCAATGCCCGGTGCTGCGTCAACCTCTTGCCCTGCTCTGAGTCTTTCTACCATTTGCTTTTGACCGGGAATAATCACGAAGAGTACACTGGCGGCCATAATCGTACCTAACATCGCACCGAAGGTCATAAAAGCCCCTCTTCCGGTGAATATTTGCGTCAGAGCGTAGGCTGCAATTGATACCAAAATAAAGATAACAATGCCTAAAAGTAAATCGTTTTTAGCTAAAGCAGATTTACACAATATGTCATAAATAATGTAGCCACCGAACATAAAACTTAAACTAACGGCTATGGCTGTGCCTTGCGTCATATCAACTTTGCTTGCATCAATAAGATAGATATCTGCGCCATACCAATAAACAATCGCCATTAAGAAGAAGCCGCTGATCCACGTTGTGTAGGCTTCCCATTTCGACCAGTGTAGATTGTCATCTAGTTGGTCATTTTTAGGCCCAAGCATATACTTTTGGGAATGATAAAAACCACCACCATGAACAGCCCAAAGCTCTCCGAATACGCCATTTTCAGTATCAGAAGATTTTTTCGGCTTACTTAATGAGTTATCGAGCATAACAAAATAAAAAGATGCACCAATCCATGCAATACCTGTGATGATATGAAGACTGCGAACTAAAAAATTTAACACGTCAAAAAAATACGCTTCCACCTGCTTGATCCTTTTCAATAATGATTATTGTTTTAATGATAATTAATACCAATAATATTTTTAAACATGAATAGCCAAAACTCTTTATGTTAAATAACCTTGGCTTATATTTTCTTGCTATGCCAGTGATCTTAATGAAATTTTTTCAGAACTATATTTCATAGCCTTTGTTAAGGTCTTTTATTGCTAAAGAGTATTAACAAATTAAACTTAGTAAATTGATAAAACATTATTCGATGCTAATAAAATATTCTTTATTTGCCTGTTACCGAAAAGCAAAACATTCGATAGTTGTTGGTATTAGCGTATCTATGTTTATTGCTGTTTATTGATTAACCAATATCAACCTAGCATATTGAACAAAAAACAGATTGTCAACAATCATGCATACAATAATCTGACATAACAGGCAGGTTGAGATTTTGGCAAAGAAAAAACCGCCAAAAAAACGAGGTCTTGGGAGGATTTGTAGCGGGGAAATTAAAATAATTAAACTCACGTAAACGCTTAACTTATGCCTGAATCACGCTTATTTTTTTACAATAAGCTAAACATAAGTTTTATTTAAGTTTTGTTTAAGATTGGTGTTAAGTTACGAGAAGTTTAAGTTTGATATGACAGGCCACAGCCCTTTAAAATTATATGCTTTATAGTTCTTTTAGCTTCGTCGAAATCATCTATATTGAGCGGTCTTTCCAAGGCTGCTTCAATTTCTACGGCGAAATTTGCATAATGTTGCGTAGCACCCCAGATAGTAAAAAGTAAATGATAAGCCGAGACTTTATCTATTTTACCTTGTGCTTGCCATGCTTCTATAACCTTTGCTTTTTCATCTATCCAGTGTTTAAAATCCGTTTGAAGATACTCACTTAAATAAGGAGCACCATGCAATATTTCACTGGCAAAAATGATCGAAGCTGTGGGGTTGATACGTGAATACTCTATTTTCGCATCTATATAGCTAGCAATGGCTTGAGCAGGATCATCGTCGGCGTTTATATTCGCAAAAGCTTGATTCCAAAGATTAATAATATTTGTTAATACCGCACCGTACAACGCTAACTTATTTTTAAAGTAGTAATGGATATTAGTTCGAGGTAGTTTAGCCGTCTCAGCGATACGCGATATTGAAGCACCATTAAAGCCATATTGCTTAAATTCTTGGCCAGCTGCAGCTAATATTATATTTTTGTTATATAAACGCGTTTTTTGGTGTGAACCACCTAAGGCGTCTTCATTGATTTGTATTTTCGTCATATGTGGATCTATTTACGTAATTTAAATTAGCTCATGTGCTAACGTTTTTTAAAAATATCAACTAAATCACCAACGGGCTCTTTATCTTCTAGTTTTAAACGCGATTTAATGCCTTGCACGTGGTTATACATTAGCTCAGAAGCTTTGTCGACTTGTCCTTTTTGCATAACGTCAATCAGTTCAAAATGCTCTAAGTGAGAACATTTAGGTGCGTCAGGTTGCTCATACAACACAATAACCAGAGATGTTTGTGGTATTAAGGTGGTGATAATGCGCTCTAAAGTGGCATTTTGTGATATTTTTGCGAGCATTAAATGAAAGTCTCCACCTAGTTGAATTCCTTCAACCATGTGTTCATCATCAATATTGTCTTGCTCTGCTTTTACGATACGTCGAAGTAAGTCAAAGTCACTCGCCGTTGCATATTTAATCACATCTTTAACGATCGCCACTTCAATAATTTTTCGAGCTTCAAGAATATCATGCGCTTGTTTGACGGTTGGGCTGGCAATAAAAGCACCTTTATTAGGCTCTATCTCTATAATATGATCTTGCGACAGACGCAGTAAGGCACTGCGGATAGTCGTTCTGCCGACATTGAATATTTTTGATAAATTTTCTTCAGTTAGCCGAGTGCCAGGACGTAAACGAAACGACAAAATCGCGTCGAAAATCTCTTGATATATTTCCTTATCACTTATTTTTTTTGGTTTTTTATCAGCCACTAACTTCTCTTTCATCACATTCCTAAATACGGGTAAATCAATTTATAGCAAACTTTCAAGCGCTTAGTATATACCCAAAGTATCATAAGATGCGCGTTTCGATGCCAATAAAAACGATTACTGAAGTAGATAAAGATAAGATATGAAGGGTTAGATATTGAATTTATTTTGAATTTGTTTTGAATAATAATGCGTACACATGGTTTACTTTATTAAGGTAAACCATGTTTTTAGTGTTTTTAAGACTTAATTATATTGATACCCGTTTATAGTCTCTGTACTCAGCTTGCCAAAAATTGTTTGCAATATTCGCCAGCAAAACATCGTCAGTTATGGGTAAAGCAAGCGCTTGCTGCATTGCCACTTTAGCGACAGCAAACGCTATTTTACGACTTAATGTCGCAATATCGGTCATTGGCGGCAACAAAGCAGCATTAGGATCTGTCGCTTGTGTTGATGCATCAGCAAGTGCGTTGCTGGCCGCCATTAACATCTCATCACTAATAATTCGGGCGCTACAAGCAAGTACACCTAAACCAATACCCGGGAAGATATAACTGTTGTTACATTGGGCAACATGAATATACTTACCTTTGTGCGTTATCGGCGCAAATGGGCTACCTGTTGCAACAACAACTTCGCCATCCGTCCATTCAATGATTTGTGCAGGTGTAGCTTCAACCTGCCTAGAAGGGTTACTTAATGGAAATATTATAGGTCGTTCACAATGTAACTTCATGCTACGTACCACTTGTTCGGTAAACAAACCTGGCTGACCTGAAACACCAATCAAAATATCAGGCTTGGCACAATTAATGACATCAATTAACACCGGATATTCTGAACTATATTCCCAATCTACAAGCGATGATAACGGCTGCTGCAACGCGCTTTGAAAATCACGTAACCCGCTCATACCTTGTGTTAACAAACCATATCTATCGACCATAAATATTTGTTTACGTGCTTGTGTGTCACTTAATCCCTCAAAACACATTTGTTGAATTAGCATTTCGGCAATACCACAACCAGCTGAGCCACCGCCAACAAAAGCAACTTTCATCTGTGAAAGCTTAGTTTTTCGTGTACGACAAGCCGCTAATATTGTACCTAAAGTGACCGCCGCTGTACCTTGTATATCATCATTAAAACAACACACCGTATCTCGGTACTTATTCAGTAATGGCATTGCATTAGGTTGAGCAAAATCTTCAAATTGGATCATCACTTCTGGCCAACGGCGTTGGGTTGCTTGAATAAATAAATCCAAAAACTCATCGTATTCAGCTTGACCAATACGTTGATGTTTAGCGCCCATGTACATAGGATCGTTCAATAGTTTCTGATTATTTGTGCCTACATCCAACATCACAGGTAGTGTGTAAGCTGGGCTAATACCCCCACAAGCGGTATATAACGAAAGTTTTCCAATCGGAATACCCATACCACCAATACCTTGGTCGCCAAGTCCTAAAATTCGTTCGCCATCAGTGACGACAATCACTTTAACTTTACCTTTGGTGGCATTTCTCAAAATATCGTCAATCAAGTATCGGTCTTGATAGCTGATAAATAACCCTCTAGAAGAACGGTAAATATCTGAGAATTTTTCACAAGCATCACCAACGGTTGGGGTATATATAATTGGCAGCATTTCTTCAATGTGCGCTTGTATCAACCGAAAGAATAAGGTTTCGTTAGTATCTTGAATAGCACGCAAATAAATATGCTTATTCAATGGCTCATCAAAGCTTTTGTATTGCATATAAGCGCGTTCAACTTGTTCTTCAATTGACTCATAGCGCGGCGGTAATAAACCCAGCAAATTGAAATTTTTTCGCTCTACCTCAGTAAATGCACTACCTTTATTTAATAAAGGTGTTTCAAGTAAGGCGGGGCCTGAATGTGGAATGTATAAGTAGTTTGACACTGGATTATTGCTCATTAACGTTATAGCTCTTGTTGGAAGGTGAAAGAAATTACCGCTGCATTTATTTTATCTTGATACCAAGATAACAAGCGATTATCTTGATATCAAGATAATAATTGTGATTTATTTCATATCGGCTAATAACATTAAGTTATAAATCTAACGACGATACAATATCCAGTTGATTAATTGTCGGCTCATTTTTAATGGTTAAAATAAAAGCTACGGCGTTATAAGATTGATAAGTAGAAGTGATCAAATAATGAGTTTTAACTATTCAATATAGGAGAACAAAATGGCTTATGTAGATGGTTTTGTAATAGCAGTACCCACTAAAAATAAAAGCAGCTACCTAAAACTCGCTGAAGAGATGGCGGTTATTTTTAAAGATCATGGCGCCTTAACCGTAGTAGAAAATTGGGGCGACGATGTCCCTGATGGTGAAACCACCTCGTTTCCTATGGCAGTAAAGTGCGAAGCTAATGAAACGGTGGTTTTTTCTTGGATCACTTGGGCTTCTAAAGAGGCAAGGGAGTTGGGGGTGAAAAAAGTCATGGCAGACTCTCGCATGAACTGGGACAACATGACGATGCCTTTTGACGGTAAGCGGATGATCTTTGGCAGTTTCGAAACCATTTTGGAAAAATAACGAACTTAATATCTCAGGTTATATCTCGCTAGGGTACACTGACATTTCGATAGCTCGGTAAGTTTAATAGCCATTGATAAAATATAAAACTTGTTGAGTTTATCCTCGGTAGTCATTCTTTAAATATAAAAAATAGCCCACTAACTACATTAGTGGGCTATTACTGGTTTCTAAAAGTGAAGCCTTTGGTTCATAACTTAAGGCTTAAAGCTTAATGATAGTACCGTTCACTGGGTTAACCATAAACTCAACCAATTCAATAGCACTGTCTTCAGGTGCACTCTCTGCACTTGCTTCGTTACCAGCATCAGCAGCATCAGTTACCATTTGGTCTAGCACAATAGTAAATTGTGTTGGTCCATTTGCATAACCTTTCACACGTAATGTGTAAGTTTCACCACCAACAACGGTGCTGCCTACTTGCTCTGACGCACCTAAATTACCTGATGTAGCTAATACATTACCTTCGCTATCTAACATAGAGAAATCAAGATCTGGATAAGCACCACCTACATCAACATCTGCACTTAAGGTCGCTACGGCACTTGTTGCACTGCTTAATGCGTTAAAGTTAACATCGACATAATCTACGCCATCGGCAACTAGTACATCAGTTGTACCGATTGCGACTAAACCTTTATGTTCAGAAATAGCATGGTAAACCACTTCGCGTTCTGCAGCTTCAGAAGTATCATTTGACACTTGGCTACCATTAGCGGCACGTGATTGCCCTTCTATCTTAGCGAATACTTTCGCTTTAAAAGTAAACATTTCAGCTAAAGGATTAGCAAAGCTTAGATTACGCGCACTTGAGTCCATACCAATTGCCAAAGCTTCATCGTAGATGAAACGTGCTTTATCACCACGTTGACCACTGCCTGAATTATCAGCGTTGTTAACCGTAACGTTAGGACTACTAATTGACACAATGTCAAAGTTGATAGGTCCAAATAGTGACTTCGCGCCATTGTTAGTTAAGGTATTATCAAAAGCAAATTCACTAAGCGAGAAAGTCACATTACTGATCCTTGCTTGAACATCCTTAGTCACATTTTTCGCTTTTAGTTTAGTTTTTGCCGTACCAGATAAGTCAGAAAAACCAACCTGACCTGAAGCGTTAGTTTTAATAGCTCGTACAACATATTGGTAATCAAAAGCTTCGATACCTTGACCCGCGCCACGACCAAAGCCTTGACCTTTATCTAAGTAACTCGGCTCAGTAACGAACTCAACATGGGTATACCCATTAGACGTTAAATCACCATCAATATATTCACGACCAGGAACACCGGCAAATAAACGCGCTGGGCTGCCTCCTTTACGTTTTAATACTTGATAACCAATGACATTATCAACACGATCCCACGTCACATTAATGCTGTCTTGATTCACAATATCAGCAATAATATTTTGTGGTGTAGCTGGGGCTTCTTGACCGGCAGTGAAGTCACTTACCGCAGTTGAAATCATCTGTACACCGCCAAGTGGTGCTTGGGCATTTTTACCTAATTCACGAGCAGCATATACACGTTCAATTAACGCATGGTGCTTACCAAGAGAATTCGCATCAATTGAATTTGCCGGGTATAACATAGCGTCAGCAATTAACACCGCGTCTCGGGCTTTAACAAATGTATCTGGCGCACTAACACCTAGTACATACATAGAGCCTAAGAAGATACGTTCCCAAGTTTCTTTACCTAAGCTAGCCGCTTGCGTTGCTTCACCAGTCACTGGATCAGGTCGCACAAAGTCGTTAGCTGGGTACATCTCTACCATCAATTCACGTAAATCCCACATTGCGCCGGCATAAATTTCACCGTCTCTGTGTACTTCAAAAGTGTTACCGCGAGTCCCTAATTGAGAATAACGCAATTGACTTTGGCCACTACGAATATACTCAAAAGAGTCTGGGTCAACATTGCCTTCACGTAATACATCTCTTAATTTACAAGCATTAACCGGATACGTTCCTAAATCTGGCGTTTCACCAATAGTATAAGCCCATAAATCTGCTTGACCTTCGTTTAACGCGCCGCCTTCTGGACTACCTTCAAAGCCTGCAATTGGCGTAATAGTCGCATGTGTACCTTCATGAATTGGAACACTAAAATCTATTGCTAGGTTATTAAAAAGATTACCGTGACCATAAAACGTCGGGTTAACCACAACTTCTTGACCAGCAACGTCTTGTGAAAGTGGAATAGCGAAGGCATTATCTAAGTTTAACAAGTCGTTTAGGAACTCAGGGTCACTTGGGTCTTGTGGCGCATCTAAAACATTAGGAATATGCACAACGCCCACTAATGGAGTTGCCTCATTTGGGTATTGATCCGGAAAACTACCACTACCAAAACCGCGCGCATGAACCGCATCACCATCTTTGTGTAAGTAATCCAAATATTCCAATAAGTTAGTAATATAAATAAACTGGCTGATACCATCAAAATGTACTTTTGAGCCTGTGGTATGATCTTTTTCATCGACGCGGCCATATACTGACGCTTCATCACGATCAAAATAATAAGTGCCTAGCGCGGCTTGAGCAAATGGTGAACTCGTTGGTAAGGCACTGCCGATAAGGGCATGTTTACCTGTCAAGACACCTTCAACACCAGTAATGCGGTTGGTATCATCAAATTTTCTTAATTTAATGCGCAATAAGTCTTGTGGTTTACCGGTTAAGCCGCCGTCTTCATCTATGATTTCACAATTGTCTTGTAATTCAGCAGTGATCGGTGGAAAGGTTGGGAAATAATCGGCATATTGATCGGTAGGTTCATCACCTTCTGCGGTACGTACTTGATCTTCACGGTAAAGAACGTCACCAGATTGCGCATCAACCATATATTTAAAAACACCAAATGGGTTAGTTGAATAGTAATAAAACTGCCAAACTAAACTATGTCCTTCACCTGTTTGTACAAAACGTAACTCAGGCATAGGTGTTTTAAATACGCCTAATTTAGTGGCAATAGTTTCAAATGCTGGTGTTAATACATCTAATGCCGCCGCAGGAATATCTTTTTGAAATTGTAATAAATTTTGGCTTGCCGCTAATACCGCAGCTTCTGCAGAAAGTTCAGGTTGACTAGCAACACTAAAGTCTTTTTGATACGGGCCCATAACACCACGAACATTATTGTCTGCATCGATAACAACACCAACACCGTTACCTTCTACTTTAATGCCATTAACCATTTGTTCGAAACGAACAACTTGGCCACCTAAAGCGGGTTTTGAACGGTTAGCATTAAATTGTAATTGGTCATTGCTCAAACCTTCAAAAATATCTTGATGGTCAGCAATAAAATTACGCGCCATATTTTCTGCAGAATTACCTGAAGTTTTAATGGCCATTCCCGTCATAGCATCGATTGTTCCAGTCATATCGTTCACTGAAACCTGTGCATTGGGGTTTGACGCTTTAAACTGGTTAATGGCTTGAGCTTGTGTTGTGCTCAATGCCATTAAATTGGTAAACGCTGTATCTTGTAGTTGATTAAGGGTTGGCACGCCAACAACATCAAAATTTAAGATTTTATTTGCTTTCGCACTGTCTGTAATTGCAGCAGCATAAGCGTCGGTGGGTAAAACGGTGAAAGGTGTAGCAAGTGCAAACGCAATAGCGCTAGAGAGTAGTGTAGTTTTCATCTTAATAACCTTTATATTTTTTGCAGCTATAAACGAGAAAATATTCAAACGTTCATGGCCGCTTTATGGGTAAGAAAGTAATTCACCTCTCCACAGTGCCCACTTTTTCAACAAAGGTTAATCGGGTGTTCCCCTCACTCAAGCTAGGTAAAAACCCCTAGTCCCATTGAATACTAAGTTGATTAATTAACTGCTCATTTTTAATGGTTAAAATTAATCAAATGGGTATTACTCAATTTTCAATTTACAGGTGGCTTACCATTAACATCTTCATGCTAAGCTTTAGGAAGTATAAAAGGTCCTCAAGATAAAGACCCTAGGTCGCTGTTACTTATGTAATTATTGGTAACTTGACCAAATATTATGGTTATAGTGTCCAAAGAAGTTGTCACTACCTGTCATGATAAATAATAAAAATGGCGCAAATAACGTGGATAGAATTACTATCACGCTCATTAATCGCAATAGGTGAAATTTTGCTTTCATTTTTTAACTCCTTCAATCGTTATTATGGGTTAAACAATCCGTTAGATATCTAAAAACTTTAACGTCAAAATAGCCATAAATAATGCGGTAGTAACAAAACTTAATAACTAATTAATGTCGATAACAGTACGGAGTTAATTGTCGCCTGAATATCGGCACAGGGAGATTGGATAAGCGCTCGACTGTTATTATAAAGCTCAACAGTCGAGCAAATTTAGCAGGTAAAAAACCGTTAATTCAAGAAACGAAATTAGTCTCGTTGCTATTTATTTAAGTGCTGAGCATGAAAACGCAGATGCTCTTCAATAAATGATGAAATAAAGTAGTAGCTATGATCATAACCTTCGTGAATAGCCAATGCTAACGGGTAACCATTAACTTTAGCTGCAGCTTCTAGAGCTTCAGGCTTTAACTGCTCACTAAGAAAATCATCCGCACCACCTTGGTCAACCTTAGTAGGAATAAACTGTTTCGCTTTGCGCATCAATTCACTGGCATCATGGTTGCGCCAATTGGCTTGGTCTTTGCCTAAATAAGCGGTAAAAGCTTTTTTGCCCCATGGCGAATTAACTGGATTACAAATCGGGCTAAATGCCGACATTGAGCTATAGCGTTCAGGGTTTAAAAGCCCGATAGTCAAAGCGCCATGCCCCCCATTGAATGACCACTAATGGCGCGTTTATTTGAGACTGGAAATGAAGACTCAATAATGGCCGGCAACTCATTCACCACATAATCGTACATTTGATAATGACGGTTCCAAGGTGCTTGTGTCGCGTTGACATAAAAGCCGGCTCCTTGACCTAAATCGTAGCCTTCATCATTGGCAACACCTTCACCACGAGGGCTAGTATCTGGCGCAACAATAGCAATACCTAACTCGGCGGCCATGCGTTGAGCCCCAGCTTTTTGCATAAAGTTTTCATCACTACACGTTAAACCCGAAAGCCAATACAACACCGGTACTTTTTCGCCATTTGAAGCTTGTGGTGGTAAGTAAATAGCAAAGCGCATCGCGCAATTTAATGTTTTCGATTGATGACTATATTGCTTATGCCAACCACCAAAGCTTTTATTTACACTAATATTCTCTATTGTCATGCTAAAACCTCAAAATGATAGAGCAAGCTCTCTTGCAAGAGCTTGTGATTTTTTAACTAAGTACATCTTAATTATCAAGATGACACTTACTTATCAAAATGAATAACAGTACGAATACTTTCGCCTTTGTGCATTAAATCGAACGATTCATTAATGTCTTCAAGGGCCATGGTATGGGTAATAAAGTCACTTAATTTAAACTCACCCGCTAAGTAACGTTCTACATAATCAGGTAACTCAGTACGGCCCTTAACACCACCAAACGCTGAACCTCTCCATACTCTCCCTGTCACCAATTGGAATGGACGGGTTGATATTTCTTGGCCGGCACCGGCAACACCAATAACAACTGACTCGCCCCAACCTTTATGACAACACTCTAACGCAGAGCGCATCAAGTTAACGTTACCAACACATTCAAACGAGTAATCAACACCGCCATCGGTTAATTCAACAATTACGTCTTGAATAGGCTTGTCATAATCTTTCGGATTAATACAATCCGTAGCGCCTAACTTTCTCGCTAACTCAAATTTACTTTCGTTAATATCAATGGCGATAATACGCCCTGCTTTTGCCATGGTTGCGCCAATAACCGCTGATAAACCAATACCGCCTAAGCCAAAAATAGCTACCGTTGCGCCCTCTTCAACTTTTGCTGTATTCATCACAGCGCCCATGCCGGTAGTCACACCACAACCGAGTAAACACACTTCTTCAAGTGGTGCATCTTTATTCACTTTCGCTAATGAAATTTCAGGCAACACTGTGTATTCAGAAAATGTTGAACAACCCATATAATGGAAAATTGGCTGACCATCTTTATAAAATCGTGTCGTGCCATCAGGCATTAAACCTTTACCTTGGGTTTCTCGAATTTTTTGACACAGGTTGGTTTTACCTGATAAACAAAATTTACATTCGCGACATTCTGGCGTGTATAAAGGAATAACATGGTCGCCAACTTGAACACTGGTAACGCCTTCACCTATTTGCTCAACAATACCGCCACCTTCGTGACCTAAAATTACCGGAAAAATACCTTCTGGGTCTTCACCTGACAAAGTAAAGGCATCGGTATGACATACGCCAGAAGCAATAACCTTAACCAGTACTTCACCTTTGCGAGGCAGCATAACATCGACTTCTTCGATAGATAAAGGTTGCTTAGGACCCCAAGCAATAGCGGCTTTTGATTTAATAAATTTATCTGACATATTTATTCTCACTTTTAAATTGGTATATTTTCTGGGTAGAACACAAATACAAATACAAATGTTCACGATGAAGCTAGTGTACTGCAAAAATTAAATGATGATAATGACACCAAAATACAATTCACTTTTACTGGTGAGTAACAATGCTAATAGAGTTACGTATTATTAATTGGGTTTATACTATCTATTTCTAAGAGGATAGTAATATGCTAATTTACAATTCATTTGTACATATAGGTAATAATCATGCAATGGGAAGGTATTAGCGAGTTTGTTTTTGTCGCTGAAAATGAGAGTTTTACACTCGCTTCGAAGAAAATGGAAATATCGACCGCGCAAGTCAGTCGTCAAATAAGTGCATTAGAAAAGCGCCTGAATATAAAATTATTTTACCGTACAACGCGCAAAGTTTCTTTAACCGAGGAAGGCCGAGTTTTTTATCAGCACTGTCGCAGTGTACTCGACGGTTTAGACGCTGCAGAGCGCGCAATAACCAATTTGCAATCTAAGCCTCAAGGAAAAATAAAGCTCACAGCGCCTGTAACCTATGGTGAAAAGCAAATATTGCCACTGGTAAATAATTTTGTGAAGCAACATAGCGACGTTGAAGTTTCAGCTTATTTAAGCAACCGACAAATTGACTTATCAGAAGACGGTTATGATTTAGCTATTCGTTTAGGAAAGTTAAGTGACTCGTCAATGATGGCTAAAAAGTTGGGCAAACGTGCCAATTATGTTTGTGCTTCACCGAGTTACCTAGACAATCATGGTATTCCGCACTCAATAGCAGAGTTAAGTCAGCATAGTTGTTTATTGGGCTCGTCAGATTATTGGCATTTCAGTGAGCTAGGTAAAGAAAAAAGTATGCGTTTAAAAGGTCGATTACGTTATAACAATGGTCATTGCTTGACTGACGCGGCATTGAAAGGTTTAGGTATAGTTCAGTTACCTGATTATTATGTTGAGCAACACCTTAAAAATGGTGATCTTATTTCATTGTTAGATAATTATCGTGCTCCTGATGAAGGGATATGGGCAGTTTACCCACAAAATCGTCACCTTTCTCCTAGAATACGACTACTCGTTGATTACTTGGCTGAGCAACTAGCTTAAATTCACCTAAGTAGTATCGGGTGAATTGCGTTTTTTGCTAATTAATACATTTATATTTGGCTTAAGCACAATTAGCTCCAACCTATAATAAAAGGTTATAATATGCGCTCAATCAAAACTTATACTTTTCATTTGCAGTCATAAAACTTTTGTATGTGCCAAGGTCAAATATACGTACAACTTTTAAATAATTAACCTTTATTTTCAATTAATTACATTAACACCAGCTACTTAATATTAAATACATGAACGTAATTAAAAATAAAAATTTCAATCTATTTCACCTTAAAATACTAGTCTCCATGGTTACATAGTTCATCATAATTGATGATGCTGGATAAAGTAATTCTTATGGTATAGTTATTGGGTAATTTAGGATGTATTTACAACCTTGGCTTTAGGACTTTTCTTTTATTTAATCGTTTTTGAAATTTTATTTTTAGGACAAAATTATGAGTAATACCACACCTAAAATCGTCATTATTGGCGGAGGTGCAGGCGGATTAGAATTGGCAACACAATTGGGTCATAAGCTAGGTAAAAAAAATCTCGCTGATATTTTACTCATTGACAAAAATCGCACCCATATTTGGAAGCCACTACTTCATGAAGTAGCCACTGGCTCAATTGACCCAGATTTAGATGGTGTTGTTTACTCTGCACACGCTGCTAAGCATTATTACCGATTTCAACTCGGTACTTTTTGTAATATTGACCAAAGTAATAAAACGATAACACTTGCAGCACTTTATGATGAACTCGATCACATTATTTTACCTGAACGCAAGGTAAAATATGATCATCTCGTTATTGCCATCGGTAGCGTAAGTAATGACTTTAATACTCCAGGTATAAAAGAGCACTGTTACTTTTTAGATTCAAATCAACAAGCTGAGCGTTTTCAGCATACCTTGCTCGACAGTTTTACTCGTTTACATCAAGATGATAATCAACAACAATCGCTTAATATTGCCATTGTTGGAGGCGGCGCAACTGGTGTAGAACTTTCCGCTGAACTTTATCATGTTTCTGAGTTACTCAAGTTATATGGCTTAACAAACATGTCAGCCAAACGCTTACATATTCATTTAATTGAAGCTGGACCAAGAATTCTACCAGCTTTACCTGAGAGAATTGCCACGAGTGCTAAACGTGAGTTATTAAAGTTAGGGGTTAATGTTCGAGAGAATACTCAAGTAAAAGCCGCCACTGAGTATGGTTTTATCACTAATGAAGACGAGAATATTAATGCCAATATTATGCTGTGGGCTGCGGGTGTAAAAGCGCCAGACTTTATAAAAGAGTTAGGTATTTTTGAATTAACGCGAAGTAATCAAATTCTAGTAAACCAATTTTTACAGAGTAGCGTTGATGACAGTATATTCGTATTAGGTGATTGTTGTGCCTTTACACAACCGGATGGAAAACAAGTACCTC
Organism: Colwellia sp. Arc7-D; assembly: GCF_003061515.1. Taxonomy (NCBI): domain Bacteria; kingdom Pseudomonadati; phylum Pseudomonadota; class Gammaproteobacteria; order Alteromonadales; family Colwelliaceae; genus Colwellia; species Colwellia sp. Arc7-D. Next base: position 1,888,785 of record NZ_CP028924.1, on the reverse strand, counting down.
CTCGCGCTCAATCGGCTCATCAAATGGCGCAATGTGTTGAAAAAAACCTTATTGCTACATTGAAACAACAACCTCTAAGTAAATTTATCTATAGCGATCATGGCTCTTTAGTGAATCTTTCGCGTTACAGCACTGTCGGTAATTTGATGGGCAACCTAACAAGCAGCAGTTTCTTTGTTGAAGGGAAAATAGCTAGATTTGTTTACTTATCACTGTATCGCATGCATCAGCAAGCCATTCACGGTACGGCTAAAACCCTTGCCTTGTGGATCAGCGAAAAAATATTGCGTGTTGTACGACCAAAAATGAAGTTACATTAGTTTCAGCACACTAATTTTCTCCAACAAGTCTGCTCATACTTAATAAGGTTAGTGAATTAAAGTCGCTAACCTTCTTCATTTATTTTTAAACTTGGCTTTAGGCATAGCTTTAGGCATAGCTTTAAGCATGTCTTTAAGCATGGTTTTAAACTTTTTTTCAGGTGAGTATAAAAATAAAGTCAGCCGTAAATTAAACGCTTAGTTAACTAGACTAACGTTAATAGCTAGCAACATATGCACTATTCGTCAAAAAACTAATCAACTTAACCTGCTAAACCGCTAATTGCGGAAATAAACCAATAACTTGTTTAATAACTTCAGTTTTTTGACTTTTAGCTAAGTAGACAGCAAAGATTTCTCGATGATAAACAGGTGCACTTTCAACGACAAATAAATTATGCGCTTCTACGTGTTCAAATATCATTTGCCTAGGTAAATGTGCACTGCCGCCTGCTTGTAAAATGTAGTTTAAAGCAATACGTGGTTGACTCATAAAATGTTTAGCCGGTGGTGCATTCTGAGATTCTCGCATGTGTAAAGTGTTTACCGACTCGCCATAATCTACCATTATATAATCTTCAGCATTCATGCCATCTTCATGATCCGGATCTGTGGTTACTAAGTGCAAGGGTACCGTTGATACTTTCTCTGTCACCAAATCTTCAATAAAAGGTGGCTCAAATAAAAACGCAATATCAACCGTACGATTAATAACGTTTTTTCTTAACTCCATCGGCGAATAAGTACTGGTAAACAAACTAACGGTGTCTAAATTACGGTGAATTTTTTGCAACCAACCTTGTAAAACAATATCCCAAATAGAATTCATAGAGCCAATGGCCAGTTGCATCGCATCATGCTCAGCTACACCGACGTCATGCTTGGTTTTTTGCCACATGAAGAGTAATTCATTGGCGTGCTTGATCAACCTGTGCCCTTCTCTAGTTAATTTTAGATGTTTATGACTTCGGTCGAACAGGAGAACACCTAAGTCATCTTCGAGTAACTTTATTCTTGCACTCACTGCTGATTGGGTAATAAAAAGATTTTCAGAGGCGACTCTAAAATGTAACGTTCGACTTACTTCTAAAAATGTCGTTAATAATTCAAATTTCATAAAAACCCTCTCTAATCAATTTTTTTGATTAAACCAGCCAAAATATTGCGTTTTATTATTTTAAAGTTTGACTATACACTTTACTTACAAATTTACCTCACTTTATTTTTAAAAGTGAAACATTCGGAATTAACACTATGAAAATTGCAATCTTATCAAGAAATAAAAATCTTTACTCTACAAAGCGTCTTAAAGAAGCAGGCGAAGCTATGGGTCATGAAGTTGATGTAATTGACACTTTGCATTGTTATATGGACATTACTAGCAGTAATTCTAAAGTGCGTTATCACGGTAAAGAATTACCTATGTACGATGCCATTATTCCGCGTATTGGTGCTTCTGTTACATTCTATGGTACTGCTGTTGCTCGCCAATTTGAAATGATGGGCACATTCAACATTAATGAATCTGTTGCAATCAGTCGTTCACGCGATAAATTACGTTCTTTACAATTATTGTCACGTAAAGGGATTGGCATGCCGCGTACAGGTTTTGCTAGCAAGCCAGATAACGCTAAAGATTTAATTAAAAACGTCGGTGGCGCACCCGTTGTAATTAAATTATTAGAAGGTACGCAAGGTATTGGTGTTGTTTTAGCTGATACGGCCAAAGCTGCAGAAGCAATTATTGAAGCGTTTATGGGCTTAAAAGCTAACATTCTCGTACAAGAGTTTATCAAAGAAGCCGGCGGTGCTGACATACGTTGTTTAGTTATTGGTGGTAAAGTTGTTGCTGCCATGAAACGTCAAGGTGCTGAAGGTGAATTCCGTTCAAACTTGCATCGCGGCGGAAGTGCTGAAGTGGTTAAATTGTCAAAAGCAGAGCGTGATACAGCGATTAGTGCTGCAAAAGCTATGGGCTTGAACATGTGTGGTGTTGATTTATTGCGTTCACAGAATGGTCCTATGGTAATGGAAGTTAACTCTTCTCCAGGTTTAGAAGGCATAGAAAAAGCAACAGGCAAAAATATTGCCGGTATGATTTTTGAATTTTTAGAAAAAAATGCCAAGCCACATGCTAATAAAACGCGCGGTAAAGGATAAGTTGAATGAAAGATATTTTAAAAATAGGCGAGTTTGAAATATTACCTGGCGAACAGCGCAAAATAGAGTTGCCTGTCGCCAAGCTATATACCGACGCTAATGTATCTTTGCCTGTACACATTATTCGTGCAAAAAAACCGGGGCCTACTATTTTTATTAGTGCTGCGGTGCATGGCGACGAATTAAATGGTATCGAAATTATTCGTCGATTAATCAGTGAGAAGAAGTTTAAAATCACTCATGGCACCTTAATAGCGGTGCCTATGGTCAATGTATATGGTGTAGTAAACCAAAGTCGCTATATGCCTGACCGTCGTGATCTTAATCGATGCTTTCCTGGCTCAGCAAAAGGTTCGCTGGCGGGTCGCATAGCACACATTTTTCTTAATGAAATTGTTAAGCATTGTGATTACGGCATTGATTTACATACGGGTGCAATTCATCGTTCAAATTTACCGCAAATTCGCGCTGATTTGTCTTGTGAAGATACTAAAGAGTTAGCCATGGTATTTGGCGTACCTGTGGTATTAAACTCAAACATTATTGATGGTTCTTTAAGAGAAGCAGCAGTAAAACATAAAACCAAAGTGCTACTTTATGAAGCCGGTGAAGCCCTACGTTTTGACGAATACTCAATTCGTGCAGGCATGAAAGGCATTACTAACGTGTTAAAACATTTAGGTATGCGTAAAGCTTCAACTACTCGTAAAAAAGTAATAGCGCCGTTTGTAGCTAACAGCAGTCAATGGTTGCGAGCGAATGGTAGTGGTATTGTCAATCACCGCGTTAAGTTGGGCGACCAAATTAAAAAAGGTGATGTTTTAGCTGAAATAGGCAGCCCGTATGGCGACATTTTAGATGTAGTTACGGCAAGCAGAGCCGGTATATTAATTGGTCAACAAAATATCCCTTTGGTACAAGAAGGTGAAGCTATGTTCCATATTGCTTACTTTGAAGAAGATGATAAACACATCTCGCAACAAATAGAGAGCTCTCAAGATAACTTATTACCGCAAAGCAGTATGTAAAAGAAGGTAACGTAATATGACTACAAAACAAAAAGCGATTATTGGACGTTTAGAAACAATAGCGTTACCTGAGTTAGCAATAGCTGATATACAGGTGCGCGTTGACACGGGAGCGAAAACGTCTTCGCTCCATGTTGACAACATTGTCAAATTTAAAAAAGATGGCAAAATAATGGTGAGGTTTGACTTACACCCAGACGTTTACAATGTTGATGAAATGATCTCTTGTGAAGCGCCGATACATGACATCAGAAGAGTTAAATCTTCAAATGGCACCTCTGAACAACGTTATGTTATATTAACGCCAGTGCAACTGGGTGATATAAATTGGTCGATTGAAATAACGTTAACGGATCGTTCAGACATGAGTTACTTAATGTTATTTGGTAGAGAGGCTATAGGTAAAAGGTTTCTTGTTGACCCATCAAAAGTATTTGTAAGTTCTTAACTTATTACCATTTATTGAGGCGATAATATGACATTTGAACAGATAGTAGAACAAATAACAGCATTGCTGACTTTTAACGTGATTAATGTATCAGATCAACCTGTTACATTAGGCGATATACTTTTTATCCCCCTACTCATTATCATTGGTTTGTTATTGAGTAAATGGCTAATTAAGTTAATCAGTAACCGTTTAAGAAAGAAAAAAACTGACCCAAATGTCATTCATTTAATTGAACGGATTTTATTCGTTATAGCCATAGCGGTTATTATTATCAGCATATTAGACTTTATGAATGTGCCGATTGCCGCCTTTGCGTTTTTATCTGGCGCGATTGCCATTGGTTTTGGTTTTGGTGCACAAAACATTATCAATAACTTTATTAGTGGTTGGATATTAATGTGGGAACGCCCTATTCGCATTGGTGATTTTTTAGAAGTTGAAGATACTAAAGGTTTAGTGGAAGAAATTAATACCCGCTCAACACGCATTAAACGTATAGATGGTGTTCATTTACTTATTCCTAACAGTAAATTACTCGAAAATACGGTTGTGAATTGGACCTTAGTAGACCAATTTGTGCGGTGTTCAGTTTCTGTTGGTGTTGCCTATGGCTCACCAGCTAAAAAAGTAGCTGAATTAATTATGCAAGCGACTACTGAGCAACCTGAAGCCCTTACCGAACCTAAACCATTAGTGACTTTTGATGACTTTGGCGACAATTCATTAATGTTTCAAGTTACATTCTGGATAAGTTCGCGCGCAGAAACAGGCTTAAGGGTCGCAAAAAGTAATGTTAGATTTCGTTTAGAGGAATTATTTGAACAAAATGACATTGTGGTTGCATTCCCTCAGCGTGATATTCATATCGATGGCTCGCTACAGTTGGTTAAAAGTGAACGAAAAGCCGACTAAATAGCAAAGCAATATGTTAACTAATCTGTAAGTAAAGCCCCTGTAATAAAATATTACAGGGGCTTTTTATTTCCACAGGCCAAATTATTTAAACAATCCAAAATTTTCCTCAATCGCTATACAGGCAGTGCAACAATAGATGCTGGTTATTATTTAACGTTACCATTTAACGTTATTATTTAACGTTCTTACTCAGCCATATTAATAATCATACGAATTTAAGGTAAGTTTTCACTTGAACTGCAAAGACTTTCAGTCGAATGGTTTTGTCTTTAGTTATTTGAATTGAGTAAGTTCAGGCACAGTAAGCAAAGGAAAATCTGTAAAAGCAACAAATAAAGTTTCGAATACTGGCCTGAAATACTTAACAAAGATGCTTGGCTTGGAATACGATATGAGCAATATAAGCTTATTTATAAAGGGTTAGGAGCCTATAACAGATATTGTTACAGGCTCCTAGAATTTAGCATGACTTCAAGTAATGTAAACACTAATCCTTTTTATTTTCGAACCATAACTTCATAAAATCTGCAGTAAGCTTTTGTTCTATACCTAATGCTTTTTCAGTTGGACAAAAAATTGAAAACGCTATTTGAGTATCACCAAGTTCAGATGTTGACACCTGAATATGGGGCTCAGGCCCGGCAATACTAATGTCTAATCTATTTTCTATCAGTTGGTTATATCTAATCGCAACCTCTTTAAATTCTATACAATACAAATTTGCTTTTTCATGCAATGTATCAAGAAAAATAAAAGGGTTCACACTATCATCGCGCACTATCGTGAAATGATGCATTGCGTAGCGCTTTAAAAAGTTCAGGTTCTTGATAACAGAAGTAATTAACTGACTATTAGGCACATACAAGGTTTTTCCTGTGTATTGATAATCGTGTTTATTAACCTCTAACAGTGTGAGTTTTGCCCAATCATTAGAATGAACCTCACCATAATATTTACCCACTTGTATCCAATCACCAATACGAAATGGACGACTAGTTAAAATATAGATAAAACCGATAAAACATTGAATAAATTCTCTGGTTGCAAGTACGATAGCAACAATAAATGCCGCGATTGAAAAAGCAAACTTTTGAATTTCACTCGACCAAATATTAAAAATAAAAACAATCACTAACAGAGTAAATATATTATTTACCATATTAATTTTTAATCTTTTACTCTTCTTAGATTTTCTTTTTATTACCTTTATCGTAATCGCTTTAAAACTATAAAAAGCAATAATAAATAATAATGTTAGTATGAATTTGTGCTGTAATAAAAATTCAATGACAGTGTCAATATAAAAAATAATAATTACCTTAGATTAGTTGTAAACACGATATGCTTAAATACAATAAAATCAATGATTAGTCTTCAACCACTTTTTGATTGATTTTTTGCAAGTGAGATAAGGTACCTTCTACCCCTAATTTGTTAAAACTGGCGTTTATTTCTGCCTGTTTTGTTTGCAATAAGCTTATACCTTCAACTTCAATATCAAAGAAAAGCCAATTAAGCTCATCTGACTGTAATAGTTTTACAACTGCTTTGTTGGTTTTATTCTTACCTACAATAGTAATATCTACCATGGCTATTTTACCGCTTTTAGACAAGGTACTTTGGCCGATATTAATCACTTCATTATTGTATTTATTTAACAAATTACTATAAGTGTTAATAAGTTGTTGAGACAATTCAGCGATAAAAGACGTTTTAAGATCATCTGGCACCTTAGCCATGTTTTTATTGAGCACTTTATAAGTAAAGTAGCGCGTATCAACCTCAGGCAATAAATACTGATTTAACACATCTCTGATATTATTTTTTGTTAACGTATCCGCTTTTTTTAGTTTAATTAGAGAGGTTTCCACCTGACTAAAAACGTTTTTCACTTTTACTTTAGCCTCGTCAGCTGTAGCAAAAACAGTTGCAGATATAAGTAACGCCATCGTAATAAAAACAACACTGAGTAAGTTAGTGTTGAACGCCCGTTTGGTTTTCATTTTAAAGCTCAATAAATTATGTATACCGACAATTATAATGATTAGTTTCAAGCTAGCAAACGCTTTAATTTATTCAATGTAATCAAATTAATTTATTAAACAAAAATATGTCAATAGAACATGAAAAATATGCTGTGTTTATATGAATCTACACATAAAAATTGCAATTAATATTGTAATAAAGCTAGTGGATATATTTCTAAATCCATCAATGATTTCGTATCATAATGTTAAATATTATTTTTCTTTTATATTAGTTTTTATAAGTTTCTGATCTTTACGCTTGTTTCATACGTAACTTACTAGAATAGGTTAAGAATCATATGCGTTTAATAATCAATCAATTTTTAAGCTAATTATGGTAATAACATTTAATAATGCACAATAAAAATCGATATTCTAGCAATAGCCTGATTTTTATATTATGTTAATGATATAGTTAGTTTATTCACAATTTGTAGCACTAAATTTTGTATACATACCCTTATTTAAACAGATTAATTTATTAAATATTTAACACAACATTTAGAGATGTTTTAATGAATAATGAAACAACTGACATCACCCATACAGATATTGAGCGACAGAAATTAATTGACTCTAGCCGTTTTCATGGCGTTCATTGGTTAATACTCGCACTTTCCTCAATTCTAACCGTTGGTGCTTGGTATATTGCCTCAGAACAAGTCAACAAAAGAATAGCAGAACGTTTTGAGCGTGAATCTTTGCATGTAATCGAGCTTGTTAAAGAAAGAATGCAGTTATACGAACACGCATTATGGGGCGCTGTGGCTCATATTGATGCCAATGAATTAGAAATTGATAACAAACAATGGCAAAACTACAGCAATAGTTTGCGAATAGACGAAACATATCCTGGCATTAATGGCTTAGGGGTGATCTATAAAGTAAAAAAAGATCAGCGCTTAAGCTTTATCGAAAAACATAAAAAAAACCGACCTGACTTTGTCGTACACCCATCACACAACGCGTATGAACTTTGGCCTATAACCTTTATTGAACCATTGATAACCAATAAACAAGCTGTTGGTTTAGATGTCGCATTTGAAGAAAACAGATACCTTGGTGTCAAAAAAGCCAGAGATACAGGTCTCGCGCAATTGACCGGCCCTATCACCTTGGTGCAAGATGCCAAAAAAACCCCAGGTTTTCTTTTTTACGCACCTTTTTATAAAAAGGGTATGAGTCATAGTACGATAAGTGAACGACAAGCCGCAATTGAAGGCGTTGCTTATGCCCCCTTCATAATGTCTAAACTTATTTCCGGTACCCTAGCTGTCGATCAACGCCATGTGAGTATAAAAATCAGTGATGCAGGTCAGTCTTTATACAATGATATGGACAATACCCTTGCCGATAAAATAGACCCTAAGCCGTTATTTAGTAAGCGAGTAGATGTAGATTTTTATGGTCGAAAATGGCAAGTTACCATTAACTCAAACTTGAACTTTAGAAAAGCTTCAGGCTCCAACCAACCTTACTTTATATTGGCGGGTGGTGTAGTTATAGACCTTTTACTCTTAGCATTATTCATCGTTTTGTCCAGATCTAACAAACAAGCTCTTATTTATGCTGACGAAATTACGCGTGAATTAAAAATTAAAACAACTCGATTAACTAAGTCAAACCAAGATCTCGAACAATTTGCCTATGTTGCTTCACATGATTTAAAATCACCACTGAATGCGATGAGAAAATTAGTGAGTTGGATAACTGAAGATTGTGAAAATATTTTACCTGACAGCTCTAAAGAACATTTGAAACTGTTAAACAATCGCAGTGAAAGAATGAATAAATTGCTAGACGACTTGCTCGATTATGCCCGTATTGGTCGTCACGAGTTCAAAGCAAAACCTTTAGACTTAAAAGCAACAGCAAATGATATTTTTAGTTTATTAGACCATCCGATTACTTTCAAATTATCAGTTGAAAAACAAGTGTTACTATTACCCAGAACGCCAATAGAGGTAGTACTACGCAACCTAATTTCAAATGCAATAAAGCATCATGATAAAACCGAAGGTCATATTCAAATACACTACAAAGCAGTTAACGACATGCATATTATTAGTGTCGAAGACGACGGTCCAGGTATTCCGGCTGAACTGTTTGATAAAGCCGTTGAAATGTTTCAAACTTTAAGACCACGAGATAAAGTTGAAGGCAGCGGAATGGGCTTGTCATTATCGAAGAAAACGGTAGAACATTACGGTGGTAGTTTAACTATTCAATCCGATGGTGTACGTGGTACTACCATCGTAATAACATGGCCAATTACGATAGAAAAATAACATTAAAAAATAACGCTAAATAGCAATAGAGAAAGGCGAAAATTTAAAAATGAGTGAACAACCCAAAGAAGTAACACTGCTTCTGATTGAAGATGATGATATAGACGCTATGTCGATAACGCGTGCCTTTAAAAAAATGTATATTGGCAACAATATTATCAGGGCAAATGACGGGCAAGAAGGTTTAGATCTGCTGCGCAGTGGCGCCGTACCTTCTCCCTATATCATATTATTAGATTTACAAATGCCACGTTTGAATGGTTTAGAGTTTTTAGAAGCAATTCGTGAAGATCCAGAGTTAGCTCAAAGCACAGTATTTGTATTAACAACGTCAAAATCTGATGAAGATATAACCGCTAGTTACAAAAAGAATATTGCCGGCTATTTTGTTAAAGAACAAGTCGGTGAAGGCTTTTTAGATATAGTAAAAATGCTTAAAGGTTATTGGAAAATAGTGCATTTCCCAGAGAGTTAAATTAGCAAGCCAAATAAAACGCATTTACAAGGAATTTATCACGTGAATATATTGATAGTTGATGATGATATCGTTGATCGAGAAAGTATTAAACGAACATTAAATCAATCGACTACCCATTTTAACTTTGTAGAAACCGAGTCTGTAGATGAGGCTTTAACAGCGCTATCAGATAAGAAGTTTGATGCTATTTTACTTGATTACCGTATGCCTAAACGTGACGGTATTGAACTTTTACTCGAGTTGAAAAACGCGTCAATGGATGTCAGTGTAGCTGTCATTATGTTAAGTAACTCAGAAGAAACTGAGTTAGCTTTAGAGTGTGTAAGAGCTGGCGCTCAAGATTTTTTATTAAAATCAGAAGTAACTACATCAAGATTACAGCGTGCCATAGTGCAAGCACAAGCAAGGTTTGAATTAGAACAGAAGCTTCATGTTAGTTACCAGCAAGCAAAAAAATTGGCCGAACACGACACCTTAACGGGTTTGTATAATCGTTACTCTTTTGAAGAGGCATTACAATTAAGTATTTTACAAAAATCTCGAGAAGATACCAAGTTAGCGCTCACCCTGTTTGACCTTGATAATTTTAAATTTATAAATGACAGTTATGGCCACCATGTTGGCGATGACATATTAATACAAGTAGCCCAAAGGGTTAATGACTGCTTAAGGGGTAATGAAGTTTTTGCTCGTTTAGGTGGTGACGAATTTGCCATTATCTTAAGTAACTTACAAGCGATTGATAATGCAACTAGAGTTACCAAGCGTATACTGAGTACTTTAGATAAGCCATTTGATATTGCTGGCATTTCAATAAAAGTAACAGCTAGTATCGGCATTGCCATCTACCCGGACAGTACGGTTAATGCCACTGAATTACTTAAACATGCTGATATTGCAATGTACCGTTCTAAAAAGCTTGGTAGAAATCAAATATGTTATTTTGAAGATAAAATGCAAGAACAGTTTCTTCAGCGCTATCAAATAGAAGCTAATTTAATAGGTGCCGTTGAGCGCAATGAATTTATATTGCACTATCAACCCGTTTTTGAAACTACAACATCAACTATCGTTGGTTTTGAAGCATTAATACGCTGGAATTTTCAAAACAAATTACTGTATCCAGATAACTTCATTACTATTGCAGAGTGTTCTCGCGCCATAGTAGATATTGGCCGTTGGGTGATTGATCAAGCTATCTATCAACTTTCGATATGGAATTTACGTGACAACAAAGCCTACTCAATTGCGATTAATTTATCTAGCGTGCAATTATCTGATAAAACGCTATTCCAATTTATTAATAGAACCTTAGATAAGTATCATGTCAATGCTGAACTTATCGAATTTGAATTAACAGAAACAGCCCTGCTTGAAAACAGTGACCAAGCTATTGATACATTAGAGTTGATAAATAATTTGGGTTGTCGAATTGCATTGGATGATTTTGGCAGTGGGTTTTCATCAGTTTCTCATTTACAGAGCTTTCCAATTGACACGGTTAAAATTGATAAGTCATTGATAATGGAATCTGAACAACCAAAAACTAGGGCTTTAATTGAAGGTCTATCTGCAATGTTACATTCATTATCACTTGATATTGTGGCAGAAGGTATTGAGAACAAGAAAAGCTTACAGTTTTGTCAACAACTTAACATTCGACGCGTGCAAGGTTATTATTTTTCTAAACCTTTTGATGCCCGCACGATAGAAAAAATGTACTTATAGTTTTACTCTGCTTTCAAGTAAAACTAAACGCTTTATAGCGCTTAACTTATGGTTTATAAACAATATTTTATTGCAATTGGAGCAGTAAAAACATAACCTGAGTTTATGTTAAGATTACGCAAGTAGTTGATGTAATTTTCCAATAGGCACTGATACTAATTCAGGCTTAAATATAGTTATTTAAAGGAAATTATGAAAAATCGTTTTTTAAATACCTCAGCATTGGCACTTTCATTAATTGTACTTTGCCCTCAAACATACGCCGACGTATTTTTGGTGCAAGATCAACAAGGCTTGCCAGTTAAAAATGCCGTGTTAGAGTTTGTGAATACCACTCCCATGTCAACTGTAGTTGCTGAGCCAAATACTTTGATTATGGATCAAGTTGATAAACTTTTTAAGCCTGATGTGTTGGTTATTCAACAAGGTGATTTGGTTGATTTTCCAAACAGTGACAACATTAGGCATCATGTCTATTCATTCTCTTCAGTAAACCCATTTGAGTTAAAACTTTATTCCGGTAAGCCAGAAGCACCGCTGCAATTTAACAAAGCAGGCGTAGCCGTTTTAGGCTGTAATATTCATGACTCCATGGTTGGATACATTTATATCGCTGGTTCAAAACATGTATTGATGACTGACGAGCAAGGCATAGTTAAATTAGACGATGCCATTAAGTACGAAAGTGTCAATGTTTGGCATTCTAGTTCACTTACCAGTGTACAAAACATCAAATACGGTAACTTAACTAAAAAAGCAAACGAGCAGGCTTCGTTTATGATTAACTTAGTCGTTGAATCTCCTGAGCCAAGAAATACATTCCAAACTATATTCAAGCAGAATGGCGAGTAAAGCTTCCTTACGCTGGCAAATAACCCTACTGGGCGTGTCACTGGTTATTTTAACCGTGACAAGCCTTTTAGCTGTGTCTATTTGGAAATCAGTTACAGCTCACCGCCAACAGATTGATCAAAGAATCACCAGTGCTGAAAATGTACTCATAGAATATTTAAAAGCCAAAGAAGATTTACTCCTTACAGCATCGAAAGTATTAACGGCAGATTTTGGTTTCAAACAGGCAGTTGCGACACGTGACAGAGCTACTATTTCTAGTGTATTAGAAAACCATAGCTCTCGAATAAATGCGAGCTTAATGATACTAAGTGACTTAAACGGGAAAGTTATTTCCTCTAGTAATCGTCAGCTTAACGTTGACTCTTCTATCATTGAAAACTTAACCACTGAAAAACAAAACTTAAACAAAACTCAGTTAATGTTGCTCGACAATAAGTTATATCAACTCATTGTTTTACCTGTGCAAGCACCCAGAACCATAGCTTATTCCATTATTGGATTCCAAATCGATCAAGCTTTTGTTAACGAATTAAAAAGACTAATGGCGATTGAGGTAAGTTTTTTATCCCAAGACAATCTTATAATATCGTCTTTACAACATCCCGATAAAGCCCATAGTAAACACTTTAAAGAAACGGATAACACTTGGTTATTATTTGAAAGAAAAATTTACGAAAATAAACTCATTGTATTTACTAATGCTCAAGGTAATGAATATACTGCGCAACTTTCTGTAGATTTAACACCAAGCTATACTGAACTAGATAAGTTAGTCGTCATTACTTTATTTATATCATTATTCATTATTGCTATTACAACCGTTGCCTTTAGTATTATTGCAATAAGGCTTACCAAGCCACTTTATCAATTAACGCGCTTAACACGTGATTTTGCTCAAGGTAATTACGAACATAAAGAAATGACTTCTGTAGGCAGTTTAGAAGTTTCCCGCGTATACGATAGTTTTATTAAAATGGGCGAACGCATTGAAAAACGTGAAAGTGAAATTAATTATCAAGCCAAACATGATTCACTAACCGACGTTTTTAACCGATCTACGTTACTTGATTTACTATCAAAAACAATTTCAAACCATGACAACACGACTTATTCATCATTATTGGTTATGGCTATTAATGTTCGACACTTTAAGCGTATAAATGACAGTTTAGGCTCCGGCATTGGCGATGGCGCACTAAAAGCAATTGCTCAACGTGCTAAAAATATTTATCAGGACAAAACCTTGATGATAGGCCGCTTTTCAGGCACTGAATTTTGTTTGGTTATTAAGCTATCGCATGGTGAAAGTTCTGAAGATTTAGTTGAACATTTTTTAAACCAGTTACGTGCCCCGCTGCAAGTGAATAATCTTTGGTTGAATTTAAATTACCGTATAGGTATTTGTACCTTCCCTGAACAAAGCAACAGTGCAAAAGAAATTATTAGAAGAACGACTATAGCGTTAGAAGCAGCAAGAGCAGAAAATACCACAATAAGAGCTTATAAAGAAGGTGAAGACGAAGCTTATTTAGAAAGATTAAGTTTGCTTGAAGAACTTAGAGAAACAATGAAACGTGACAACGGTGAGTTGTTTATGGTTTATCAGCCTAAGTTAAATTTAGAAAATGGACAAATAGAAAAAGTAGAGTCGTTAATACGTTGGATAAAAACTGATGGTCAATTTGTTTCGCCGGAATTATTTATTCATTTAGCTGAACAGTCTGGTCTTATTATAAAACTGACTCACTGGGTAATTGATACCGTACTTAAGCAGCAACAAGAGTGGCTTGCTAAAAATATAAGACTAAAAGTAGCAATTAATATCTCGGCACAAGATATTTCTCACCCGGACTTTATCGATTATGTTTTTCAAAAAATATCCCAATACAGTATTGACCCTAACTTAATTACATTAGAAATAACAGAACGCGATATTATGACTAATGAAGATCTCGTGGTCAGTAGACTTAAGCATTTGAAAAAGACCGGTATACAAATTTCAGTCGACGATTACGGCATTGGGCAATCTTCTTTAGGTAAGTTAAAACAGTTACCTATTGATGAATTAAAAATAGATAAGGCCTTTATACTTGAGCTCGACACTTCAGAAAAAGACCAATATATTGTAAAATCGACCATAGAGTTAAGCCACCAGTTGGGTTTAAGTGTGGTGGCAGAAGGTGTAGAAAATAAAGCATCATTAGATATGCTCAAATCGATGAAATGTAACCACGTTCAAGGTTATTTTATTTCTCGCCCAATTAAATCAGCAGACTTACTAATATGGTTAGATGATTATGAATAAATTTACCCCATTACTTTATGCGTGTTTTTTTAGTGTTTTTTCGGCTAACTGTTTAGCCGAAGGAAAAATACTTGCCACACCAGGTGTTTCACAAATTGAAGGTTCGGGTGGTGGTGGTATTGTTCCTTGGGCGCAATTAGCCGGTTATGCAACCGAGGACAGTGTTTCAGCCAGTGCTTCATGCAGCCGAGTTACCGTAAAAGATTTCTCATTAGATAGCTGTGGTGTTCAAGCAAATTTTTATGACAAAGTCGAGTTGTCTTATGCGAAGCAAACCTTTGAAGTAAACCCACTTAATCTTGATTTAAAACAAACGATTATTGGTGCGAAAATTAACTTATTTGGTGATTTGGTTTACACATCAATGCCACAAGTGAGTTTAGGTATTCAATCAAAAAGATTAAAAACAAGTGATGTAGCCTTCGCACTCGGTGCAGAGAAAGATTCGGGTACTGATGTATATATTGCGGCCAGTAAGTTGCATTTAGGGTTTATTAATGGCTATAACTGGTTATGGAATATTACTGCAAGGCATACTAAAAGTAACCAAATTGGCTTGTTAGGTTTTGGCGGTGCTAATGAAAGAAATAAAATTCAATTGGAAGCATCAACGGCGATTTTACTGAATAGACATTTAGCTGTAGGGGTTGAGTTTAGGCAAAAACCCGATAACTTAGGCTTAGGTGAAAACCACTGGAAGGATGTTTTTGTAGCATGGTTTCCAAATAAACACTTCAGCGTTACTTTAGCCTATGTTGATTTGGGCAGCATAGCTGCTATCGATAAACAAACTGGCTGGTATTTATCTACTATGTGGTATCTATAATGAAAATTGAAATGACAACAATAACAAAATCAGCGCTGTTAATGCTTTTAGTTGGCTGTATTTCTTGCGCTTCGCCTAACAATACCGCTGTTGATAATGAACCTAGTCTCTATCAACAAATAGGTCAAAAACCCGCTATTGATAAAATCATTGATAATTTAGTCAACATTATTGGCCAAGATGAAGTAGTTTTCGCGCACTTTGCTCAAAGTAATGTCACCAATTTTAAAGAAAAATTATCGGTGTATTTATGCCATATCACAGATGGACCATGTCAGTATAATGGCGATACTATGCAAGATATTCATAGAGGCATGTATATCGATACAAATCAGTTTAATCACTTTGTAGAATTATTTATCAGCGCAATGGACGAAGCTAATATTAGCTACCCGATTCAAAATCAGTTATTAGCACGACTTGCACCGCTTAGAGAAAGCATTTTTAAAATGTAATTCATATTAACGCTAGCAAATACACTGTAAAGCTAGCGTTTACATCTTTCCCCTTCCTGCCTAGCACACGCTTTAAAAGTCATTTCAGTTAGTTACTAGAATATATTAGCTTTTAGTATTTGGCTCAATTTGGCTGGGCTCAGTGGCGCTAGCTTCAACTTTATCATTAACTGTTGCTGATACAGGGAAAGCCGCAGTTGCTGTTCCTGCGTATAAGCTAACATGTGGAAATGGTATTTCAATGCCCTGTTGATCAAAGGCGTTTTTAATCTCTGTATACATACTATTTTTCAACGCTAAAAAGTTCTCCCGTCTCGACCACACAGAAAACTGAATATCAATCGACGAACTACCAAAGCCAGTTATTATAAAAACGGGAGCCGGCTCTTCTAAACAAATTAAATTTTTCGACGCTAGATCTAGCAATAGATTACGTACTTTCTCAATATCTTCTTTGTAAGCGATACCAATTTTTAAATCAGCACGGCGAATAGGATATTTAGTTAACGTAGTAACGGCACTTTTGATCATGCTTTCATTCGGAATACGAACAAACAGATTGTCAAATGTGCGTAACTTAACCGACAGTAAGTCTATCGAAATAACCTCTCCGGTGATGTCGTTAACTTTAATAACATCCGTAATAGAAAATGGTCGCTCGATCATCAAAAATAAACCACTAATGAGGTTTGAGGCAGACGTTTGAGATGCAAAGCCTAAAGCAACAGTAAAAATTCCCGCTGCTCCCAACATTATACTGAGATCAATACCTACGTTATCTAATGCTGAAATGGTGACTAAGGCTAAAAGCCCATAAAAAACCAACCTTTTTAAAAATAGCTGTCCATGCGCTGTCAGTTTATGTTTTGCGAGTTTAACCACTGCAGTGCTGATTAATTTAGCTATTATAAAGCCTATAATAAACAATAAAAGTGCCTGACATAGTGCAAATAAATGTGAGGCTTTAAGAAGATCGATAAACGCTATAATGTCTTTCACAATAATTCTCTTTAATTAAGCAAATAAACTACTAATACTACGTATCAGTATACTTTGTTCTGAAGCCACTCTGGGGTTACTCACTAAGACTGAGGATATCGCTTCAACGGGGGCGTGTTTATCAAGGTGTAATTCAACATTATCGATATGACTACCACGGTGCACCGATATACCTGTAGTCCAAAGCTGAGACGCTTCATCCGAATATAAATGCAATAATGTCACCGGCACATTAATACGCTCTATGGTTAAAGATTCACTATGGTTATTAATTACAGTGATCGGAGTAATTGCCCTATGCGCTCTTTTTTCGATATTAGTTAATTGAATACGAGCTGCAGTATATTTTGCGTAACAAATTTGCCCGATACGTGTCGATGGTCCAAACCAGGAGTCCGAAGGCCGCCAAAAAGGTAGATCTAATAGCTTCTCACCTTTAGGCTGTAATTTAGCTGAAAACCAAATAGGCGTACTAACATATAAGCGCGCTTTTTCTCCTGCAAGCAAAGTTAAAGGAGTGTCTGGTCTTGCCACAACGGAGCGATCGGCAAGCAAAGGCAATACTTGTATTCTCTCTGACGTGCTTTGTTGTAGGTATCGGCCAAATTTTGCTTGCTCTATACAACAATCTTCAACAGGCTCACCAACGACCATTTCCTCGTCATTTTCAACATCAGATTCTAAATTCCAGCTATTCCATTCATTTTCGAAGCGTTGTAATATTATTGACCTATCGCCGAGTCGCCAGCAACGTTGTTGTTTAAGGTTAAACGTAAACTCACCCCACCAAGCATTTTCTGCCATTTCACTTATCTCTACTTTAAATTTTTGTTAACTTAATGGCATTTATAGTGCCTAAAAATGATTGATTATTGATGCTAGCTTTTACTATTACCCATGTATTTCCTTACTTGGAAAAAGCAGAGAAATTAATAACTTTATTTACTGCAAAGTAAACTTACTATTGAATTGAAATGGGATAACAATAGCTTTCTATATTTATAGATTATGCTATCTTAAGGCACTTGTGTATATACCCAATGCCTCTTACAAACTGGCTTTTATCGCTATTAATCATTTACTCCCCAAAGGAACGTTTCATGACAACATTACACATTGTTTTGTCAGATTTGGAAGTTACTCACGCCACTCTTTCGAAAATAACTTTGCTGCAAAATAAACTTTCAGCAAATGTTATATGGTATTTACATCATCACCAACGGTTATTTGATCGACGTTATTTTACTCATGAACTGGCCGGTATTTCGGGTGAGTTACAAGCAAACCATGAGAGTAAAATTGCTCAAATTGAACTAAAAATTAAAAAGCATTTTCCAAAGTCTAGTGTTTATCAGTGCAAAGATAAATACTGGTCAAAACAAGTGAATAGTAACGCAGCTAAACTAGACCCAATTGTTATTGTTCGATCTAAAACTGGCCTGACTTCTGCTGATAATCAACATATCAGCCAGAATAAAAGTACCGTGTTTATTATCAATCAAGAGAAATGGTACTCAGATGGCAAAGCCGTTGGGGCGATAGACCCTTTTCATGAAGATGATGAGGATAATGAGTCTGATATGAAAGTCGTTGAATTTATGCGTAAATGGTGCACGCCTGCTGAACAATCAGAGCCATACCTACTACATGTAATACATATTCCACCTTTGGCGATAGAATACGAAAAACAAATTGAAGCGCTACATAAAGAACAAATTTATCGCTTTGCTAAAACAATTAAGTGTTCCAAAAGTGTAATATCGTTCACCCGTGGTACACCTGAAGACGCTTTATTATCATACGCTGACAATAACAAAGTAGACTTTATCGTTTTAGGATGTAGAGAGCACAGTTTATTTGATAAGTGGCTTAACGGTTCAACCATTTCAGCACTACTTAGCCACCAAAGTTGTGATCTAGTGTTAATTAATACACCTTAATTATCAGCGTTGTGCCTAATGACCGAATGAAAAAATCAAATTTTTTGGTTATTCATTAACATATTAGGCATAGATTTTTTTAAGCTATTTATTTGATAATAAAAAATAAATCGCCAAATCCCCATAATAAAGTACCGGTAATAAGTAACGATACTTCTAGAATACCAAGCTGTAACCTTACAGCTTGCAATATTTTTTCGGTTTTTTCTTCAAAGTCATCTTCAATAGTTTGAATTTTGCTTTCCATATTTTCATTTGAAACTTTTAGTCTACGCAGATTTCTTTTTGCGCGAGCCAGTGTGATCCTATGATGAAAATTAAGCCGCCCTATCAATAAGCGCTCTTGTATTATGCCGCCCAGCCCTGACCAAACACCTAGTACGGCAATTAAACAGCCACTGCGAGAAAGCCACTCTAAACCCGCATATTGGATAATGGATAAATAAACACCAAGCGTTGCAATGAGTATAGCTAATAACCAGTTAATTAATGGGTGACGTCTTGGAATGCTCACCGCCGCAACTAAAACTTCTGATGTTGCGTTATTTGCATTTGTTAAATCTGCTGACATAAATACCTTTTTGTTTTTGTGACCACTTAGTCTTGATCTTTTTTGTTATTTTTATCTTTAGTCGTCGAAAACTGTTTTTTATAGTTAATATTAGCACTTATTTCTTCACCGCTTATCGCTTCAAAAGATATATTCGGTGATAGTTTATATTCTATGCTCCACCCTGCTTGTAAGCCACTTTCAGAATCTATGTTCGTGCCGTAGCCAACATTTAAGCGGTCGTTAATCTTCGCCGCAATATCAACACGTGTGCTATTACCGTTACTGCCACTTTTACTGGTAAATGCAACATCTTTAAGACCTAGCTGGTCTCCTATTTTTTGTACTAATTTGTTAGCACTTTCTACGCCTAAACTAATAGCCGCACTGGTTAAAGCATTACCCTCTTGTTGCGATAAAGAGTCTAGGTTTCGACCCGTTATTAGTAAGGATAAAATATTTTCATCAGCCATAGTCGGCTCCGAAAATAAAGTTAAACGCGGTTTTTGTATGGTGCCATCGGCAATAATGCCCACTTTTATATCATCGACCATTCTAATAGCACGAAATTGTATACTCGGATTAGCAGCGGTACCCAAAAACAATAATTGCCCTTGCTCTATAGTCAATGTTTGCTTGTATGCTTCAAACTTACCGTCTTTTAAATCTAATCGGCCATTAAGCGTTAGGGCTTGTCCGGTTATAAGAGTTGAAGATAGGTTACCTTGTATTTCACTTGATAAACCAAAGCCGCTAATTTTAACATTATCTCCTGCCGACAACGTCAGAGAGATATCATAATCAAATGGCGAATCTGTAACGGTTTGCGCGTTTTCATCAATAATGACTTGATCTTCAGAAACATTAATTGCAGATTTTGGTAATGATGCTACTTTGATATCAGCCTGATCTACAACCAAATTACCGTTAACAGTTAAATGATTATTCTCGAACTTTGCTTTTAGCATAGGTGAAACAATTAATTTATTTTCATTATTATTTACCAGCGTAACTTGTTGACCTTCGACGGTTAAATTTGCTTTTATCGGCGCAGATATCTTAGCATCGCCGGCAATAGTTAATGCCCCTTGTGGATTTTGTAATTCGCCCAACAATACAATGCTATCTTGCTGACTGCTTAATTTTATTTTGCTGTTACTAATATCTAAGCCATATTCATCAATAACTAAATGGTTAATATCGACTATACCTTCACCATCAATAATGGGCTTTTGTAATGTGCCTGCTAAGGTAAAATTTTGTACTAAACTGAGGTCAATTTTATCTAACCCTTTCTGCCATTGTTTGAGCCAGTCAAATTCTTTTAAACTGAGTGATAAGTCACCACTTATCTTTGCAGAGTCAACTAAAGGCCAATCACTGCTTAATTGAGCGGTTATTTCATCTTCGCCTGGTAAACGAATATTCAGTCGTGAACTAACACTGTTTTGTAACCACTGACCTTGAAGTTTAAATTGTGTAATAGTTAATAAATGCTTTGAAAAAGCGTTATCAGCTTTGATTTTTTCATCGGGAATATTAAACTTAATATCTGGTTGTTCTAAATTAAAATCGACTTTAAAATCAGGCGTAATCGACAGCACAAGCTCGCCCTTAGGCATCACAACTTCAGATTGCGATTGTGGTAAAACTATCTGAGTATTTATGGTTTCCCATTGGGTAATTAAAGCAATATCGTCTTGCTTCTGCTGGGTATTGACCGAAAATTCTTCTACTTGCAATTGAATTTGTGCTGACTGCCATTTAAAGCTTGGGATTGTTATATTGGCATTAAATTTTTCAAGTTTTTTGGCATGTCCTGTTATCGATAAATTACCATTAACCGTGCCCTCTATGCTTTGTAATTCATGCGTTGGACTTGCGAGTAGTATTGATTGCCATGCTTGAACTTGTTTAAAAACTGGTGACATTGCCCATTGATTAAATATTAAATTAGCTGACCATTGCTGAGTTTTATTTTCAGCATTAATACACAGTTTTCCAACACCGCTAAGACATAGGTTTTTAACCCGCTGCGTATCTGAGCCCAAAAGCAACTGTTCGCTTGTAATTAAAACATTTTCTTTTTGATTTAAAGCTTTAAATTCAAGGTTATTAATTTGCCAAATTGCGTTAGCTAAATTACTTTCAGGACTAAAGGGTTCAGCATTTTCTTGTGGAATTTTACCGTCAAGTGTTAAGTTGACATCAGTATTCTCTGCTAATTTAGCCTTTACTAACATATTATGTTTTTCAGGTAATCCTGAAAAATTTAATGAAGCTAGTTCAACAACATTATCGTTAACAGTAAATGAGCCTGCGTTAACATTGGCTAGCCACTTTTCACCAAAATCCAGTGACCAATCAATGTTTTTACCAACAAAGTTGGGTAAAGCTAAATGCTCAATTTTTCCTTCGCTGGTAGCTGCCCAAACAGATTGTTGTTTTTCAACTTGCCAATTTGCTTTGATATTAGCAATTTCTAACGAATTTATTAAATCTAATGAGCGACCTTCAATGCTGCCATTAAACGATAAGTTTTCAGTGGTTGGATTATCAATGTTTACCTCGCCTTGCACATTGGCTGTCAACTCACCCAATATAATTTCATGACTTTTAAGGTTTAAAATACCTTGGTTAACATTCATTTCAAGGTTCGCCAACACCGGCCACGCGGCTTTTATTGTCGAACTTTTATGGTTAACTGTGTCTGGAAAGGCTTGTTTTATTGAAGCGGCTATTTGTGCTTCTTTAAGTTCGCTTTTTAACAAGAGAGAAACGGCTAAATGCGAGCGCCAATTAAGTACATTGTCGAGCGTTGTATTAACATCTAAACTAATCGGTTCAAATGCTTGCCAAGTAGCGGTAGTTTGTAAGTTTGCGGTAAGTTCAGGCCAATTAAGAGCAAATTTACCGGACAACTTTTCAACAGTTATGTTGACATCGCTCAATGCCACTTGTTGTTTTTCAGCGGTTAAACGGCCATTTTTTATAAACAAACCTTGATCATAATACCAATCAGCAGAGACTAATAATTGGTTGGGCGATTGCAACTGCAAGGTTAAGGTTGATGATTCACTCATTCGTCCTTTTGTTTTTGCATTAACCGACAGCTTTGGTCCTTGTACACTTAAACCGAGTTGATGTTGCCATTTTTTTCGCATATCAACATAGCCAGATACTGCAAGGTTATGCTCGTCATATGTTAACGTTAATTCACTAACACTGGCTTTATTGCCCGCAAGCGCCAATTTTTTCAAACTTAACTGCTTTATATTGTACTGGGCATTTACGGTAAGTTTGTTGTTGGCAGTATTTGTTGTTTCAGGTGATATAACTTGATAGTTAATGGTATTAATTGCTGCCTGTTGGATCTTAATCTCAATAGGAAATTCAATGGCGTTTAACGCAGGTAAAATTGCTTGAGGTTCATCTGTTTTTTTATCACCATCACTCGATAAATTGAAAGCATTTATCGTGATGTTATCGCAAACGACCACCCTATCGAGCAAATACAGCCACTGACAATCAACAACAATATCGGTAACGTGAATATTTGTCTCAGGTTGTTGCCACTTAAATTCTGATAGCTGTACACGCGAGCTTAATGTACCACTGACTTTACCTATGCTTAGCGCTTGGGGTTGAAATTGTGCACCGCGATTGACTAACCATTGTAAACCTGACTCCGTGGTATAAAACCAGGTTAGTAATAACAATATAATCGCCACTAACGCAGTAAAAGCTACGCTAAGCCAAGTTAGTATGGCTTTCTTTTTGAACGGTTTCATAGATCAGGCCCTATGGTGACATGAAAACGCCATGCTTTATTTCCGTCAAGTGCCTTCGCGATATCTAGGCGAATAGCACCAATCGGTGTAACCCACCTTAAACCTGTACCAACTGACTTTTGCAACTCCCAGTCTTTCCAATCATTAAAAGCATTACCTTGGTCGGAAAATATCGCCCAACGAAAGCTTTCATAAAATAAATAATCAACTTCAATGCCCGAGGTTAATATATGCTTACCACCAATGGATACATCGTTATCAGTCGGCGATAAGCTTTGATGTTTATAACCACGTACAGATACGTCACCGCCGGCAAAAAATCGATAGGTTGATGGCATTGAACTCGTAAAATCTTCGGTATCCATTAGTGTTGAACCGATACGAGCGCGCAACAGTAAACGCCAATCATCATTTAATGACCAAATACGTTTTACTTTCTGATCTGTTTGTAAAAATTCGATGTCGGGATTGCTCAATTGCTTGGTACTAAATCGAATGATACTTTGCCAACGCCAGCCCTCAACCGCCGAAAAGGGATCGGTCACACTGTAATAGTTAGTCTGCCATGAAGGAACAATATATTTAAGACTTTGGTTTACATCAGCTTCTGATTCTAGTTGCTCTTGTGCCATAACAATAGACCATTGACTCGACCAATGAGCATTAATTTTATTCGCTAATACCGACTCTAAAGTTAAAATATTACTGCGACCAATTTCTTCATCTTTAACCTCATAACTGACTAGGTTTATCCACTGGCTACTGGCTTTTTCTAACGGGATTTGATACTGAAATGTCGCATGTAAATTAGCTTTATTTAATTTAACCTCATTAAAGTCGATAGAAGCAACATATTGATGTGCCCTGTTGTTTACCCTTCTATTTCTCCAACTAACACCAAGTTTTCCTCCACTATCAGTACCGTAGCCTAATAACGTTTTAAGCTCATACTTGTCGGTATCGAGTATTGAAAGGTTAACATCGACACTTTTTGTTGCATGGTCGACTGACTGATCAACCACAACCGATTTAAAAAAACCAGAACGGTTCAGTGCTTGTTGACTAGCAACAATGTCTAATTGGCTGTAGGCATCACCTTCACGAATAGTTGAATAACTGTTAACTAAATCGTGAGATAAAACCGTACCTTCAATGGAGATCTTATGGATGGTATATCGAGCGCCGCAATTAAAAATCCAATCAACATTTGCTTGTAGTTCTGCTATATCAACATTTAAAGCACTTTTGGCAAAAGTAGCATTTAATAAACCTAACTCTTGTGCTTGACGTTGTACCCGTGATTTAAATTGACTGTAATCGCCATGGTTAATTATTTTATCCTTGGTAAACGGGTGTTTAGCGACAAGCTGTGACATTTCTTTCGATTCTATTTCACAATTGAGCGCAATACTGCTGTTATTCCACCGAACAGGTTTATTTAGCTCAATGCTCAATACCTTCCCTTTTTGATCTTCTGACAACGTTAAAGCGGGCTGATAATAGCCTAATGCTTGTAGTGCACTGCGTGCTTTACTTAAAATATAATTGTCGGATTGAGGGAAACCGAGCAAAGACAAAGGAATAACATTTTCGTTACTGCTTAAACTACGATAAATATTAGTTTTAAAGGTTGTTTCAACACCAATAATATTGAGATGTGTGCCTGAATTAATGCCGGGGTCAGCTGCAATTACTTTGGACGTAGTTACCAGTAAAAGTAATGTAATATATGTATAAAATAATCGGCTTATGTATAGGTAATTCAGATATTTCAATATTTTTCCATGGCTGATTAACTGATGATAACAACAAAGCGGAATATAATTATGACGACTTTGTTTCATGAGATCATTATTTAATTACTATTTAGCTGAAATCTTAATAAAACATAGTTGTTATAAAATAAAGTAGTTTACACTATCGTTAAAATTACAAACTTTCCACATTGTTTTATTCAATACTTTAACAACTTTGCAAACAGTAGATTGTTTTGTCATTACACTTAATTTTATACAATATTTTAAAAGGTTAACAGCTATGCACATGGACCCATTTTTACCTCAAGCGGTGGGCGCTATTTTCTTTATACTGTTGTTAGGCTTTATCTTGAAATTTTTTCGACAACCCCATGTCGTCGCTTATTTAATTGCAGGAATTTTTATCGGTCCTTGGGGCTTTGGTTTAGTTACCGACATTGACAGTATTTCACGTTTAGGCACAGCGGGCGTGGTTTTACTGTTATTTTTTGTTGGCATGGAAACCGACATTCATAAATTAGTCGAAAACTGGAAACTCATTATTTTCGGTACCTTGATGCAAATTATACTCAGTGTTGGTTGCGTTTGGTTATTAGGTATTTGGTTTGACTGGAGTTTAGCTCGCATTGTATTAATTGGCTTTGTTATCAGCCTGAGTAGTACCGCTATTGTTATCAAATTACTGCAAGATAATGGCATGCTTTCATCCAGCTTAGGGCAAAGTGCATTAGGCATTTTACTCGCGCAAGACTTAGCCATTATTCCGATGCTTATAATCATAGGGTTACTTGGTGCGGGTAACATCGACAATGTGCAATTAGTTAAACAAGGTGTCGGCACGCTATTCGCCGTTGCATTATTCGCCTTTGTAATTACCCGTAAACAAGTGCATTTACCGTTATCAAAGTGGTTAAAGGGTGATCATGAATTACAACTTTTTGCTGCATTAGGTATTTGTTTTGGCTTAGCTATGCTCACAGCATGGTTTGAGCTATCAACCGCTTTAGGAGCATTTATTGCTGGTATGCTTGTGGGAGCAGCTAAAGAAACCTTATGGGTACATCGGACTTTAGATTCATTTAGGGTGTTATTTGTTGCCTTGTTTTTTGTTTCAGTAGGCATGTTGCTAGACATTAGCTTCTTAATAAGTCATTGGCAACAAACCGCTATATTAGTGATGGCCGCATTAATTACTAATATTTTCATCAATGCTATTATTTTAAAGTTGTCAAAATTCAGTTGGAAAGAGAGTCTTTATGCTGGAGTATTGTTATCGCAAATAGGTGAGTTTAGTTTTGTGCTAGCTGCTGTTGGTCATCAGGCAAGTATTATTAATGAGTATGGTTACCAATTAGCCTTATGTGTTATCTCGTTATCATTACTGACTAGCCCAATATGGATTGGCCTGAGTAAAAAATGGCTTAAAGTCGAACACACCCCGCTAAAACCATCAGTGTAATTTAATAAGCTCTGATGTAATTTATATTAGGAAGCTATACCGTTTTGAGTCGGCATAACTTCCTATTCAATCTAGTTTTAACCCATATTTCTATGAGTTAACATTGCTATAACCAGCGTTTTCGCTTAAATACGATTAGCAATACGACTGAAACCACAGCCATAACACCTAATAAGATGAAGTAACCATTATCAGCTTTTAGCTCAGGTATATATTCAAAGTTCATACCGTAGATACCGGCGAGAAAAGTTAACGGCACAAATAATGCTGTAATAACCGTTAATACTCGCATAGTAGCATTCAGTTGATGTGATGTTACTGACATATAACCATTAATTAAATCACCACAAATATCATAATACATTTGCGACAAACTGAGCAGGCGGTCGAGACGTTCACGTAAGTCATTCACCGTATGAGTTTCTTTATCAGTGATTAAATCAGTGTCTTCATCATCAACATAAGCTTTTAAGGTTTCACCCATGTTTACGTGATAATTAAAAGTACGTCTTATTTTAACCAGTTGTGAACGATAAGAGGTAATTTGTTTCATCATTTGGTCGTTACCACTTAATTGAAAGTCATCTTCAATTCTTTCTAGCTCAGCTTCAAAACTAAACATTTCTTTAAGGTAGTAACCACAGCTGCTATGGAAAAGTCTTAGTGCTAAATGAACAGGACTACGCTTAAGGTACTTTTCACCTATTTCACAAAATAACTCGTTAATCGCTAACGAACTTTGTGGATGTCGAGTAATTAACACGCGCTTGCCGATAAACATACTTATTTGTAAATGATTGAATTTCAGGCTGTCATCGTTAGCAACAATGCCGCGATACAACATAAAGATATAATCTTTAAACAGTTCAATTTTAGGAGGATGGCGCTCACGCAGCACATCGTTGATCGCAAGAGGATGACATTTAAATTCTGTTAATATTTTTTTCTCTTCTTCTAAGTCAACGTTATCAAGATCAATCCATAACGTAGTGTCGTTATTTTCCTGCCATTGACTTATTAATTCACGACTACCGATAACGGTTTCTTGTGTAGGTGAAATCAACATACATTTTATCATTTTATACTCTCAATATGCCCCGAATAAAACGGGATAATTTATTAACCCTATTCTCAGCTTTTATAAACACCTGAGAATCAGTAACAAAAAACTGTAAAATAAACTTAACTTTTTTGTTATTAAAGCTAACTTATTTCTACCTGATTGTAATACAATTACCTGTAAATACGAATAAAATTAACACCATAATAGTTAACCATAAGTGTTATACAATTCATTACTCAATAAAGATCATATCCCGTTATTAAAACGGTTTTAAGGATTAACCAATGTTAGAAAATACTATTGATAAATTATCCTTAGTTATCGACGACATTCTCATTGCAGAGCATGAGCAAGACATAGCCCAAATAATGCTTGCTGCAAATGAAACTCTTGTAGCAGAGCAGTTCGCGCTATTAATTGAAGCTCTGCCACAAGATAAACGTTTAAGTGTCTGGGCTACGTACCCAGAAGACATTCAAAAAGATGCTTTTGTCGATATGGGACAAGGCACAAGAACAAGCTTAATTCAGGCGTTAAGTGATGATGAGTGCTTCGAACTACTCGCTCAACTAGACGTTGACGATGTAATTGAAATTGCAGAAGAAATACCGAGTCGATTATTAAAATATGCGATCAAAAATCTAGACGACTCGCAGCGAAAACTTTATCAACAAGCACAACAGTTTACTGTTGATCAGGTCGGCCATTGGCTAGATTACAATTATGTCCGTATTTCTGAAAAGCTTAAAATAACCAGTGCGCAATTATTATTACAAAAAGGCTTATCTCCTTATACAGAAGACTTTTATGCAGTAAATAAAGAGGGTGTTCTAACTGGCACTGTTGACATTAACAGCTTAATTCAAAGTGATGCTGAAAGTACCCTAAAAACATTGTTTTCGCCTGAAACCATTAAACTCAATGGTAATGAAGAATTAACTTCGGCGGCAGAAGCTGTAATTTTATCGGGTAAAATGTCATTGCCTGTTGTTGATGAAAACGACCACTTCCTTGGCCGTTTTACCGTTGAGACGGCTTATCAAGTCAAACAAGAAACACAAACAGAGCAAATTAACAGTGCTGCCGGTTTATCTACCGACGAAGATTTATTTTCAAGTGTTAGAACCAGTGCCAAAAACCGTGGCATTTGGCTTGGTATTAATTTAATTACTGCATTTTTAGCCTCTTGGTTTATTGGCTTTTTTGAAGCTACCTTGCAACAAGTGGTGGCTTTAGCTGTTTTAATGCCTGTTGTAGCATCAATGGGTGGGGTTTCAGGTAGCCAAACGTTAACCGTTATTGTTCGAGGTATGGCATTAGGTCAGATAACAGAACAAAACAGAAAAGTACTATTACGTAAGGAATTAAAAGTTGGTGGGCTAAACGGTATCATTTGGTCGCTTGTTATTGGCGTAATTACCTACTTTTGGTTTGACAATGCACAACTGAGTTTCGTTATTGCCTTAGCAATCTTATTAAATTTACTGACGGCATCGGCATCCGGGGTTATGATCCCTGCCATTTTGAATAAATTGAATATTGACCCTGCCTTATCTGGCGCGGTTATTTTAACCACAGTAACCGACATTGTTGGTTTCGTTGTATTTTTAGGATTAGGTAGCTTACTGCTACTTTAAGAAAAGTAAAAAGAGGATTTAAGTAATGCCTGTAGAAACTATCACCTGGATTGCTATTGTGTTTTGTATTTCACAATCTGCTATTTTTTCAGGATTAAATTTAGCTTTTTTTTCACTGAGTAGACTGCAGTTAGAAGTAGAAGCGAATAAAGGCAATAAAGCCGCCAAAATTGTATTAACGTTAAGAAACGATTCTAACTTTTTACTTGCTACTATTTTATGGGGCAACGTAGGAATTAATGTTTTATTAACCATGTTGTCAGATTCAGTTTTAGCCGGTGTTGGCGCGTTTTTATTCTCAACAATAGCCATTACCATCGTGGGTGAAATAACACCACAAGCTTACTTTTCTCGTAACGCTTTAAAAATGGGTAGCATGCTAGCTCCGATTATTCGTTTCTACCAATTTGTTCTTTACCCCGTGGCGCGACCAAGTGCACTCATTCTAGATGCATGGTTAGGTAAAGAAGGTATTACCTACTTAGGGGAGAGTGAACTCGGTAATATTATTAAAGAGCATATACGTGCCGAAGAAGCTGATTTAAACCATGTTGAGGGTATCGGCGCGTTAAACTTTTTTGCCTTAGATGAAATTAAGGTCACTGAAGAAGGTGAAGTGTTAGACCCAAGCTCTATTATAGCGTTACCAACAAAGCTTGATTTGCCTATTTTGCCTGACACATACTCTGGTGCTAATGATCCTTTTTTAACTATGCTCAATGAGTCGGGTCACAGCTGGGTGGTTATAACAAACCTTGAAGGTACACCATTATTAGTTATTGATGCTGATGGTTTCTTACGAAGCGCACTGTTTCAGTCAGAGAACTTTGACCCTTACAGTTATTGTCATCGCCCGGTTGTTATCTCAGATGAAACTACGTCATTAAACGAAGCTATTTTACAAATGAAAGTGAACACCTCAATTGATAAAAACTTCGACGGTGTTATTGAACACGATGTGTTATTAGTGTGGGGCGAAACTAGACGCATTATTACTGGTGCAGATATATTTGGCCGTTTACTTAAAGGCATGTTGCCATTAGTGCAGCATAACGAAAAAGTAGCAGAGCTGATAAACGCTGAAAAAAAATAATTAAGCAGTAACTTATTTTACAATATTAAACTTCGGCTACTGACGCCGAAGTTTTTATTTTTCACCTTTCAAGTTAAACCTTTCAAGTTAAGCCTTTAAAATTACACCTTTTAAATGATAACGTCTAAATAACAATGCCTAAATAACAACACCTACAAAGCTTTAAATTCTGTCAGCAAGCATTGAGTCACTTTTACGTTATAGCCTTAATTACTCTGGCTTTAAAGCAAGTACATCTGATTTCAACAAGCTCAAGATTTTCTCTGCTGTATTCCCTAGTACTTTAGCTTGCAAACCTTTACGCCCAACCGTACCTATGACAACTAAGCCTGCTTTTTGCTGCGCGGCAATGCTGGGAATAACCTTTTCTGGTTCGCCTGCTTTAACATAAAAGTTAGCGACAGGTATGTCGTATTCAACAGCCAACGTTTCTATTTGGGTTTTTAAGGTTTTAGCTGCCTTAAGCTCCAACTCGTCTTTGAAGTGAATACCTAAGTCACGTAATACTTTTGAAAATACTACGGTGTAGCATACAAATAATTCCGCTTCATTGGTTTGAGAAAATACTTTAGCGGCTTTCAATATTTGATGGTTTAACGCTTGTTTACTTTTGCGTTTGGTTTCTAGATCTATTGCGGCTAATACATTAGGTGATTTGCGCCATTTATTATCACTGACAATAAAAACAGGTGCTGGGCATTCGCGTAATAATTGCCAATCAGTTGACGTGTACAAAAAAGTCTCACTTCGGTGTGCCGTTTTTACCACCATGGTTGGGCTATGCTCTTCTGCGTAATTATTTATCCAATTATAAATACGTTTTTCCCAAACAACGTCAAAACTGTAGTTAACTCCTTCAGGGATTATTGTCTTGAGTGATGTTTTTGCATCTTGTTTAACTGCATCTATTATTGTTTGTTGTATCTTTTGTGGATCATCATCAATAAGTCGTAAACTTTGATAACAAAAATAAACAATATGTAAAGAATTATGGGTGCTTTTAGCAAGTTCACAAGCGCGCTGAATAGCCACTTGCTTACTTTCCGATAAATCTGCAATCACTAATATACTGTTCATAATACCCTCTCAGCTGATGTGTATTACTTAAAAATAACACACAAGATTCAGCGTTTCTTTGATATAGAACAAAGCTTAGTAAGATAAGTAATGAAATGAAAATAGCTTAAAAAGGTTAATCGAGAACTAAAGCTAAACCCTCGTAACTTTAGGTGTTGGTGTTGGTGTTATTGTTCAAGTGCATTTGACGAATAATTAAGGCTGTGCAAGCGACAGGTAATAATGAAATCAATGCAAACATAAAGTTTCCGCTAACAAAGATTAAAACACTTGATAATAGAAAGGCTAAAGCGACGAAAACTGCTCCCACTTTCGCAACCTTGTTATAAGAAAAAAATAGCCCCATTGAAAGCAAAGCTGCAGCGAAAATTTGAATGACACCATAGAGGGTAATAGCAAAGTCATTAAACATGAAATGTTGTAAAAACTGAACTTCATCAGGGCTATGGATAACTTTTGCTATGCCAGCAAATAGGCTTAATAAAGAGATGATGACAATCAATAAATTTATAACAGATTTCATCTACACTCCATGAATCAAGACTTGATTCGCCATAAGTATTAATCCTAGCATGTTATATTTTCTTTGTTGTGCGTATAAGGTTTAAATTACCGTTAATAAACGTCTACACAATAGAGTTAAGCTTTTCTTTATGTTTCTTATTTGCGTATAGGTATATCAATAAAGCAATAACGATGTTGAAGCTACAGCGCAATATTTCAGCTAATTGAAAGTTTAAAGTCACTAAGTTATAAATTAAATCAACCGTTGAACCCAAGCCAAGTATAATGGCTAAAATCATAAATATTTTTTCTAAAGACATTGAATTAGACATAAAGCGCTCTTCAAATATATTATTTTCAAGTGAAATTTGTAAAAGGTTTAATCTTAAAAACCTCAGTAAACACAACAACCAAAAGCGCTAATAAAATTAACTTTCTCATATACTTAAGCACTATCCATGATTTTTTTAATCAATGAATCTAATTTCGATAAGTTAGCATCCAGATAAACGGGTATAGTAATATCAGCATTTTCTTTGATTGATTTTTCAAGCACCCCTTGCCAAGTTGGTAAAGCTGCAATGCCTATAACGACACAGTTTTCTTTACTTATCTGCTGAAAAAAATTAATTATTTCGTTAACCGCTTCAGGTGTTAAACCAGCAGATTCATCGGCGTGAGCTAGCAAGGCCCAAGGAGAGTTTTGAGGAGCAATTAATAAAACTTTATCGTTTAATTGCTTAACACCTTCTTGATTAAAGCTTCCTGATGGATATATATGTACTACATTTCCAGTCAGATTAATTTTGTAATCTCCATGCGATTCCATTATAGCTCCTGGATTTCATCAAAAAGTAACAGCTTAGTCAGCGTATTTTTTTATTTTCATAAAAAGGTAATGCGACTAATGTAAATAACTTTGAAAAGAAAGTACATAAACATTACTAACATCAGAAAGTTATTTGTAGCGTTACTGACTATGCTATCACCTTAAAAACCATCAGATTAATTGACCAACTTACTGATGACTTTTACGTTATTGTGCAAGGTTTTATGGACTGGGCATTTATCTGCTATTTCTAAAAATCGTGCTTGTTGCTTAGCCTCTAACTCACCAATAAAACTAATTTCACGCACTATGGCTTCAATACCTTGGCTTTGCTCTTCACACTCTTGGCAATCAAGTAAATAATTTCGACTATGCTTTAGTTCAACTTTTATATGTTTTATAGCAAGATTTTTGCGTGTGGCATACATACGAAGTGTCATAGCAGTACAGGCGCCTAAACCGGCAAGTAAATGCTCATAAGGATCAGGACCCATATTATTGCCACCAACACTTTCTGGCTCATCTGCAAGCCAATAGTGGCTAGCTGTGCTTACATGCTGAGTAAATTTATGATTTTTTTCTTCAACAATCACATGACCTTTAGTAATTTCAGTTTTCCCATATTCAGCACTTGTTTTAGAAGCGTTCATTGAAGACATAACGTTGCTAACGTCTTTATTAACACTTTTATCATGTGTTATATATCGCCCTGCCCACGCCGAAATTACATCGGCAGCATACTCGGCATCACGCTTATTCGTTAATAAATGATCCGCGTCATCTAAACTAACAAAGCTTTTAGGATGTAAGGCCGCTTGATATATTTTTTCCGCTTCACTGATATTGACGGTACTGTCAATGGGTGAATGCATGACTAAAAGTGCTTTCCTTAAATTACCAATGCGACTGGTATCGTAGCGTTTAATGTCATCTAAAAACTGTTTTTCGATAGTAAACACACGTCCAGCCAAGTTCACTTCTGCTTTACCGTACTTTTCAATATCATCGACTTGTAAGGCAAAGTTATGAGCGACATGTTCGGCATCAGATGGAGCCCCAATAGTGACTATGGCCATAGCTTCTTCAACCTGTTGAGCAACATTAAGCACTGCTGCACCACCCAAGCTATGACCAATAAGCAATCTCGGCGCTTGATATGTTGTACGAAGAAAATCCGCAGCGGCAAGTAAGTCTTTTATATTTGAGGAAAAGTTACTATTTGCAAAGTCACCATCGCTATTTCCTAAACCGGTAAAGTCGAACCTTAACACGGCAATTCCTTTTCTAACTAGCGCTCGGCTTATACGTGATGCCGCCGCAATGTCTTTACCACAAGTAAAGCAATGGGCAAATAGTGCATAAAATTTAACATCAGATTCTGGGGTTTCTAGCAAACCACTAAGTTTGTGTTCTCCACTGATAAACTCGACTTTTTGACGCATAGGGGATCCTTTGTTATTTGATAGTTTTATTTTATATCTAGATTACTAAGATTGACCGCTAAAGCTTAAATTTAATTTCTCCCATTAACATTTACCCATAGTATTTAACTTAAATATTACGATACATAACTTCATATTATGTATAAAATATAGCGGTATTTTTTATTGTTAAGGAACAAGTATGACTATAGGTGTTGGCGGCTCTACCGCAAAAATCGAGCTTGAAAAATTAGCTAATATGACAAATCAGGTAAAAGCGATTTCTGAGGCTGAATTTAAACAACGTATTAAAAAAGCACAAACGATCATGGCTGAAAATAATATAGCAGCTACCTATATTGATGCAGGAACAAATTTATACTACTTCACAGGTACACGCTGGTATGCCAGTGAACGTATGGTGGGTGCTATTATTCCTCAGGAAGGAGAAATAAAATATATTACTCCTTATTTTGAAGTTAACACGCTGAGTCAGTACATGACGATAAAAGGTGAAATTAAAGGTTGGCAAGAGCATGAAAGCCCTTATCAGTTAGTATCACAAACGTTAAGTGAAATTGGCATAACAACAGGTCAATTAGCCATTGATGAGTCTGCCGCATTTTTTATTGCAGACGGTATTAAAAAAGCAGCCCCAGCTTTAACACTTATCGACGCTAAATGTGTAACGGCAGGTTGTAGAGCAGAAAAGTCTGATACTGAAATAGCCTTGTTACAACAGGCAAAAAACATGACTATTGAAGTTCACAAAGCGGTAGCTCGTATATTGCATGTAGGTATAACAGTGCAAGAAGTGACTGATTTTATTGATCAAGCTCACCGTAAAGTGGGGGCACCTGCTGGTTCATACTTTTGTATTGTACTTTTCGGTGAAGATTCTTCATACCCTCACGGTGTTAAATCGCCCAAAGCACTCGAAGAAAATGACATTGTACTCATTGATACCGGTTGTCAGGTTGAAGGGTATAACTCAGATATTACCCGTACCTATGTTTTTGGCGAGCCAAACCAACGCCAACGAGATATGTGGTTGATTGAAAAATTAGCACAAGAAGCTGCATTCGACGCAGCCAAAATAGGTGTTGCTTGTGGTGATGTTGATGTTGCAGCAAGAGCTTACTTAGCAAGCCAAAACTTAGGACCTGATTACCAAACACCTGGATGCCCTCATAGAACAGGTCATGGTGTAGGTCTGGATATTCATGAATGGCCATATTTAGTTCGCAGCGATAGAACGCCACTGACTAAAGGTATGTGTTTTTCTAATGAACCCATGCTGGTAATACCTAATGAATTTGGTATTCGTTTAGAAGACCATTTTTATATGACAGAAACTGGCGCAAAGTGGTTCACGGAGCCTTCCTACTCAATCGACGACCCTTTTGGTTATAAGCAAGCTTAAGCTATATTAAGCTGGGCGATATAACGTAAATAACTTGACTCAAAGTTCAGGGCCAAACCTGCGTTTATTCCTGACTTTTAAAAATTATTACATTTTAGCTAACTAAATAGAGTGGCGTATGTCTTGAGCTTTGAGTAGAATCGATACATTGTTATTTTTGATACTGAATTTATGCACGCATTTTTAGAATATATTCCACTGGTTATTTTTTTCGTATTTTATAAATTCGCCGATATCTATTGGGCTACTGGCGCACTAATCGTCGCTTCCGCCATTCAAATAGCTTATTTTTTAATTAAAAAGCAACCCATTCCAAAAAGAAATTTGATTTTCTTCGGTCTAATTGCCGTTTTTGGAGGCTTAACTATATATATGCATGATGATACTTTCTTGAAATGGAAAGTGACGATTATCCAAGGGATTTTCGCAATTGCACTTTTAGTGAGTCAGAAATTATTTAATAAAAACATTATGAAAGAGTTTTTAGGTGAAGCCCTAACCTTACCTGAAAACATTTGGAACAGACTAAACTTAGCTTGGGCATTGTTTTTCGCGCTTTGTGGTTTTCTTAACTGGTACATTGCCTTTAATTTTAGTTTAGAAACTTGGGTTAATTTTAAGGTGTTTGGTTTAACTGCCATGACGTTTATATTTGCCATTGGCTCAGTGTTATCTCTTTATAAATATATGCCTGAAGAACAAGAAGACTCAGAACAAAAAACAGAGAAACAAGAATAATTTAGTATTTGTAATACGTATTTTTAATTTAATATTTTGGATATAAAATGTTTTACCTTATTTATAGTGAAGATGTTGAGAACAGCTTAGCGCTGAGAATGAGTGTACGCGAAAGTCATTTAGACCGATTGCGTATGTTGCAAAATCAAGGAAGATTACTAGTAGCCGGACCTTGTCCAGCTATCGATAGCGAAAATCCAGGCGATGCAGGCTTTACTGGCTCACTTATTATTGCAAAGTTCGACAGTTTAGTAGCTGCTCAACAGTGGGCTGACGAAGACCCTTACATCGCGGCAGGCGTTTATAAAAACGTTACTGTTAAACCGTACAAAAAAGTACTTCCAGCATAAATATTAGCTATGAATAATAAAACACTTAGTAGATACATATTAGTCAGCGCCCTGCTGTTCTCAAGCTCTTTAATGGCTAAAAATACGGTTGATCTGTGCGAAAAAACTATGGACAGTACAGCCGATGTATCTCGGTGTTTAGATGGTATTAGAGATAAGAAAGATCGTGAATTACAAACCTGGATAAATAATCAAACCTTTATTTTAGAAGAGTTATCACTTCACAATGGACGAAGTACATCGCTTGATATGTTTAAGCGCTCTCAGCGAAACTTTATCAGCTACCGAGAAAATAACTGTCGTTGGCAGTATTTAGTCCTCGCACCAGACGAAAGCGCAGCTATCGCCTATAAAAAATGTTATATCACGTTAACACAAGACCGCATTGAAGAATTAACTCACCTCAATAAAAACAAATAACTATTCGAGTATTAAATATACTAAAGCAACTAATAATAAGTAGTGAAAAATCGTTTCATTACTTGTTAAGTCTCAGCGCAATGTAGAGTATTACTCTGATATATTTGGTGTTAACTTTCGCATTTCATCCTTCTTTAACTAGTCCGTTAATGAGTAAAAAAACGGATTGTTAAGTCTAAAATTTATTTCTTTGTTATTTAAAAAACTTTATCACTTTTTATTAAGTTAGCTCAGCTGAATAAAGCTTGATATATATGCTGATTTCACCTAAATTAACACTCAATCAATGCGTGATTTTCATCTAATCTGCTGATGATTCGATAACGGCTATAAACTACAACATATGATAGTGATACCGATTATCGAATTAACTTAGAAATGATGTTTATAATATTTAAAATCATGCGCTTATCTAACTTTAAATCAAAGACTCTTGGTTGATGTAGTTTATGGAAATATTGTCAAACCTATCAGTTTATTTAAGTAACCCACGTACGTCTTTAAATAATAAATTATTAAAAATTTGTTCAACCATTAAATCAGCAATTCCTGAATGTGATCGGGTAGGTATTTGGCTGTTTTGTAGTGACTATTCTGAAATGTTTTCTCTCATTTGTCTTGACGAATATGGCAAGCAAACGATGGGGGAGCATTTACTGGCCAGTGACTTTAAAGATTACTTTTCACACATTATTGAGAATGAGTTTTTAGTTGCTTCTGACGCTAGGAATAATGACGTATCTAAATGCTTTAATAAGGGATACTTCGATGTTCACAATATACATTCTTTATTGGATGTAACATTCAAAAAGGACTTTGTCCCATTGGGCATAATCTGCTGCGAACGAACTGGCGATCAAGTCGAGTGGCAAACAGCTGATATAAAAACACTTAAAAAAATTGCCGTAAAAGCCTCTTTATTTATCAGCGATAACGTTTCTGAAACCTACTCAAGTAAATCTAAAGAAAATATAATTAATATATTGAGTGAATAGATTTAATGTCCTTAAACGCCACAAATTATCCACATAAATAACGGTATATCAATTTAATGCATACCAGGCTAGCTAAGCTCTTTGTTTGCTATGCTTAACTTGATAACGACGCAATACCGTATCAACTCCCCAAGTTAAAAATAACGCGACCAGGAGCAGTTGCGCCGCAATAGCCGAAAATATATCAGGGGCTTTCATAAGCGTCGCCATTAAAGAATCTCTATAATAGAAAAACCACTGATGATTCTCTGGAAACACTACCGTGTGCAAATAATAAAAAACCTCAGTAAAGCCCCAAATACTTAATATTACTACCAGTAAAATAATAAAACTCAACAGCGAAATTATTTTTTGTTTACCTGTTGGCATTTCTCTTATCGAATTAACGCTTATTGTCTGTTCTTTACGACAGTAAAAAAATATCATACCCAATAAAATTAATAAATTTACCCACCACAACTTTTCTAATGAACGGAGTAAGTTAGCAACATCTTGAAGATGAACGACCTCACTCTTTGTTAATAGTGCTTTTAATATCGATTGATGATTAACATAACTTATTTTAGATAAAGTATTACTTGGTAGATTGCCTTGTAGTTTGCCTAGTTGATTGTCTTCTTGATTGCCTTGCTGATGAATTGCATCAACAATTTCAGCAAACATTTTCTCATGCAATTGAAAATTATCGACAGGAAAGTCGCGTTTACCCTGGGTGTTTTTGGGTACGTTTTTTTTAATAACCTCATCGATGTGCAAGGTTTGATACCAAAAGCTATATAAAAAATTTGTTGTTTTACTTATTTGCCAGCTAATACCTAACGAAAAGGTGAGCAATATTAACGCGAATACACACCAGATAACTTGTCTAACAAACGCATATTTCATCATAAAAATTATCTAACCTTACTAACACATTAGCCAGCAACTAAAGTTCAAATTATTGATTGAGGATTAATAGTCGTGTTCAGCGAGCTATTAATTTGAAGCAGTACACTAGCATAATGATACCTCTGATAACTCAAATTTATAAACTAATTTTCTCCCCTAATCAATTTTAAACAAATAGTGGTTCATAGTAGAAATACTGCAATTTAAATTTAGCTTAAATAAACGATCATAAATCCATCACATTGCTAGATCAGTATCACTACCATCCTTTATTAACTTAGCATTATATATATTGCTGAATGTTGTAAATAATACTTGAAATCAAACCATAACCGATATACTGTATATGCATACAGTATATCGAGGTGAGCAACATGATTAACATCAACAAAGTAAATTTAGAATTTAATAACAACAACTTAGACTTAAACTCTGTACTAGATAATACCCGAGAAATAAGCCTAACCTCTCCTTGGTGTAATACTGTACCGGTAAATAATCCTTTTGAATTATCTGAAAGATATCAAGATATTTGTGAAAAACATTACGATAATAACAAGTGGATTTTAATGATTAACCCTGAAAGTGATTCGTTAGAGCAGCTCTCTAATATGGGTAAAATTAATCCAGCTAAAATATTAAAAGTGAATGCAAATAAGGTCAATGTTAGTCTAGAACATATTAAAAACACCTTATTAAAAGGTACTTGTTCAGCCATGATTTTGTCAGGCGCGAGTTATAATCAAGAAGAATTAAATGAAATAGCACACTGCGCAGCGATGGGTAAAACTCATTGTATACTCTTGCAACCAATAAGCGTTGGCCAAACACAGCAATTACATTAAAATAATTTTTCACCATGTCTCATTAGATTAAAGAGGGGCTGAACTCCCTTCCCTCTTATTATTCTCTTATTAAGTGCCAACTTAATGGTGATTGCTTTAACGAATTATTCATAGATTGGCTGTAGATAAATATTTCAATGGTTGTAGGTTGTCATGATAAACTAGCCGAAATTGAATATTTAATAGAATACTTAAATGCAATGTCCATGCGGCTTAGAACTCACCTATGCTCAATGTTGCCAACCATTAATAATGGCAACAATACCAGCAAACTCTCCTGAACAATTAATGCGATCTCGCTACTCAGCTTACGCGACTAAAAATGCAGAATATATTTATCTTACCTATGCAAAAGCAAGTCAGCTTGAACAGTCGATTGTTGACATTGAACAGTGGGCTGCACAAACAAAATGGTTAAAACTTGTTATTCATAATGCTAGCGAATATCAAAAAAATAAAATAAATAAAGAAAGTGCTCAAGTTGAATTTTCGGCCTTTTATCAGCATCAGGGGCAAATATGGCAAATGCGTGAGAACTCGAACTTTATAATTGAAGATAACGCTTGGCGTTATTTAGATGGCGATGTATCAGACAGTAAAGTGTTAATTAAACCTAAAAGAAACGATACTTGTTTTTGTCAGAGCAATAAAAAATTTAAACAATGTTGCGCTAAAGCATTTTAAACAACAGCTGACAAAAATTCTGATTTATCTAACGAGTTTTTTATTCCTGAAAACCAAGCATCAGCATTAAACTCAGCTTTTGGTTGAGTTTGCTCTAATGTTTTATCTTTATATTTCTGCTGACAATACAAACTTGTATTACTTATTACTTGCTGGTTTATAAAGCTAGCATCGTCACGAAACGCCAAAGGATTGGGGGTTAATGCATTCAATAAACGTAAATGGTCTAACTGTTTAGATTCAATTAGGACAGCTTGATTAAAAAGTTGAGTATCTTCAATGTTCTTTAAGGCGATAGGTGCTTCATTTGGCAGTTGAAAATGTTTTCGTAATTGTTCTGTTGAAGTCGTGTTTTCAGGCGTAATAGTTTGTGGAAGTTTGAACTGACTGTGCGCTCGCACATCATCGGTTAGCATCGCCAATAATAACGAAAAATCAGAGCGACGTTTGTTATGAACGCTTTCATTAAGCTGTTCGCCTAATTGAAGTTCATGTACAAGTATGTCGTTTGATAATGCGTCTACTGTCAAAATAATCTACTTATTGATTGCCGATAATACTTTATCGGCAATCAAATAAATTACTTTATAGCTAAGTTGAATTAATTATGTATTTTTATAATAAATACATAATGTTGTACAGTTATCACTCATTAACTTGCAATGTGTTTAATCGGCCAACTGAGAATGAAACTTGCTCCGCCATTTTCACTATCAACAACAGAGGCACTGCCTCCATGCCATTCCATAATACGGCATACAATCGCTAGACCTAAACCAAAGCCTCCCGTTTCACGATTACGAGAAATATCACCACGGGAAAATGCATCAAATATGGTGCATTTAAAATCATCACAAACACCCTCACCATTGTCGGTAACTATTACCTGACAG
Organism: Colwellia sp. Arc7-D; assembly: GCF_003061515.1. Taxonomy (NCBI): domain Bacteria; kingdom Pseudomonadati; phylum Pseudomonadota; class Gammaproteobacteria; order Alteromonadales; family Colwelliaceae; genus Colwellia; species Colwellia sp. Arc7-D. The sequence continues at coordinate 1,847,593 of NZ_CP028924.1, read as the reverse complement.
TGTTCAGCGTTTTTCGAAATAGCGATGTCTATTTTACCGTTTCCATATTTTATAGCGTTGGATATATAGTTGTTCAGCGCGCGAGCAATAAATTGACGATCAACGTCAACTTTGTCATCACCAATTGAATTAGTAATATTAAAGCTTTGCTCAAACTGTTGATAATTACCCACCTGATTTTTAACAATATCAACCATCGATTCTTGAGAAAAATTTAGCTGTGGCTTTTCATTATCGAAACTAGCATAAATCAACATTTCGTTAATAAGCTGTTCTAATTCACAAATATCTTTACTTATAGCGTTACGGTATCTTTCTTGTTTGGCTTTATCATCGGTACACGCTAGCATTTGTAAGGCAAACTTGGTGCGTGCTAAAGGAGTGCGCAGTTCATGCGCTACCGCTGTAGACAATTCTTTATGAGCATCTATTAAACGTTTAATACGATGTGCCATGGTATTAAAGGCCGTTACCATAGGTTCGGTCATTGTTGATCTAGCTTTCGGCGCTACCATATCAAAACTTTCTTGGCCAAACGCTATAGCTGTTTTTCGTAGTTGATCCAAATCACGAGATAAAGGGCGTAACCAAAAAAACAATAAGCAGGCTAAACTGGCGAGTAAAATAACACGAATTAAGGCTTCAACTCTTGGCCTTGTTGGCATTTTGGCTGGGCCAAGTACAATCACTGCACCTGTGCTATTGATACGATGATGAATTTCTACAGCATCATTATCATAAAAAATGTGAGTGTTATCTTCTTTGATTACATCATGGCGCTGATGACTGATTTTCTCTACTTGTTGTTCTGACATTAACTTTAATGGCAGTTTCCATTGCTCAGATGCACCTGACAGTATTTCCTGCCATTCGTTTTCTGGATGTTTTTCTAAATAATTAGAAAGCGAGAGCAACATACTTTTATAGCCAGTATAAGACTCTATATCCTGTTCAAGATAAGAACTCCACACTTCATCGAGCATCCATGAGAATACGATAAAAATAGAGATTATCAGGAAATATAAGCTAAAAAATGAGCGACCAAGTTTCATCAAAATGCCTAAAAAGAGGGAAGAAACACTGATGAATTGGCGTAGCAACTCATCAGTTTACACATTGAAATAATACTTAACTCCAAGCGTCAGGGACAAATAAGTAGCCTTGTCCCCAAATAGTTTTAATTCGAAAAGGAGTTTCATTACTGTCATGCAATTTTTTGCGTAAACGAGAAATACGTACATCAACACTTCTGTCCATACCGTCGTACTCACGGCCAACAACCGCTTTATATATATAATCTCGGTTTTGAACTTCGCCTGAACGACTTGCTAGTAACCAAAGTAAATCGAATTCTTGACTTGTTAGATCTACATTTTTACCGTGTAATGTTACTTGTCTTGAACCACGGCTTATATGTAACTCACCACAATCAATTTCAGCACTTTCTTTGCCTTCAGAAGGTAACTGGCCTCGGCGTAAAAGTGCATTAACACGAGCAAGTAGTACTCTAGGTTCTACAGGCTTGATAACGTAATCATCAGCGCCAATTTCTAAACCTAATACTTGATCAAAGTCAGTGCCCTTAGCAGTCAGCATTAGAATTGGACCTTTAAAACTAGGTCGTAAATCTTTACAAACCGCAAAACCATCTTTGCCAGGTAACATAATATCTAGAATGATTAAATCTGGGACAAACTTATCAACGCGCTTTTCGACCGTGTCACCTCTAAACTCTTGTTTAACGTGGTAACCTTCACTTTCTAAAAACTCAGTGACTAAATCCGATAACTGGCGGTCATCTTCAACAAGCAATATTTTCTTTACTGACATATTATCTGGCATTAACTTGATCCTACTTTATTACACTGAATTAACAGTATTCTCATGGATGTATTATCAACACGGTTCAATGTTTACTGCCGCGGTTTAATGCGAATCAATAAATAAATAACAACCATTGAAAGTATGAATGATTTTAATTTTTATAATCATAAAATGTTTACTATTAATTAACAACGCCATGTACAAGGTGTTACGGCAATAGTACAATTTATTACCCTAAGTTTACACTTAATTACACCAACATAAGTAACTAATTTTTATAGTATTTATAAAAAAGTATTTTCACAATAATCTGTATTTATTTAATCATGGCGTTTTACTTAGCTGCTCATGGCATTTATGATATGTACACAACCTGATGTTAATTTTAAGACCTAAAACGCTCTATGACAATTCACTTATCTCAAATAAAAGAGCCGACAGAGAGCGCCTCCACCGTCGAAAAATTTAAAGCCCAAAAAACACTATATTCTGTCATGTTAGTGGTACTGTTTAGTTGCGCTGGTATCGCATTGCCTTACCCAGTACTAGCACCTATTTTTCTTAATGAAATTAGCCCTCT